>JAKSHV010000029.1 GCA_024399225.1 archaeon
CTCCGACAGGCCATTCGGCAAGGGTGCTGTAGTCCACACAGTAGAGCCTTCCGTCGCAGTAGGTCATTCCCGACCTGGTACGGGCATCGCTGGGATTCTTCCATATCCAGTGACCGTCATCGAGCGACAGTGCGTAGTAACCGGGTTCCGCATCGGCCATGTTCCCGTTCTTGTCGGGAAGCTGTGCCCTGGTTCCGGAAACAGAGGGTTCGAGGTATGCATAGAGAGTACTTTCCACAACGGTCGGAACGCTGTGCATGTAGGGGAAGACATCCGCCTTCCACAGTATGGAGGAGCTCTCGAGATCGACGGCGACGGTGCATCCGTTGAGGGGGATCATGGCACCGTCGTCCGCCATGACGAGGACCTTTCCGCTCACCGCGGGGATGACCTTGCACAGTCCGTAGACGCCGAGGTCGACATCGAACGAGGACAGCAGGGAACCATCCTGTTGGTCTATGCACATGACCGTTCCGTCGGTGCCTGCGGTCAGAACGACCCTCTTTCCGCCGAGTTCCATGACGGAGGGTGCGGCGGAACAGGTTCCGCTTCCCGATGCTGGGTATCTCCACAGCTCGTTGAATACTGCGGAACCTCCGCTGTGCATGACCGATACTGCATGAAGGACCCCGTCGGAAGTCGTGAAGTAGAACGCACCGGAATCGTAGACGGCGGTGCCTGCACCTTTGGAGGATACGGCTCCGGAAGCCGTTCCGTAAGCATATTCGAATGTGTTGAACACGCCCGCATACTGTGCCTTCTCTCCCTCGGGTACCATCTCGGCGAGTACCTTTCCCTCGTACCTGTCTAAGCAGAACACATGCCTGTTCGAGGATGTGACGACGATCATGTCGCCGATGATGACGGGAGTATTGAGCTCGTACTCCGAGGAACCGGCCGACTGGCTGATGGAGTAACCGAACTTCCATGCAACCTCGTGGTTGACGGTGTCAACGCAGTAGAGATGGGGGTTGCGGTTCACCCCGGTCCCGTAGTAGTCCCCGCCGGTGATGTAGTAGACCAGTCCGTCGGCGGCGAGGATGGAACTGTAGATGCCTCCGGTCTTCACACTGAGGGACCATTCCAGAGGTGTGGCGACCTCGTCAGGTCCGTACGAACCCGATGCCGCGGTTCCGGAGGAGTCCCCGCGGAACGATGTCCAGGAATCGGCATAGAACGGTGTCGATACGGGAAGGATGTCCTCGGCGGGATAGAATGCGACCGCCAGGGTTCCGCCCGTGTAGGACTCTGAACCGTCGGTGCCCCCGTAGATCCACGCATAGGTGTCCCAGATGTAGAACCTCCAGGAACACTCCTGCGTTCCCACCAGGCAGTTGTATACTCCTCCCACGGAGGTCAGGGATGTACCGTCGGCGGTGCTGGTGACCGAATTGGTATCGAGGACGTTCCTGACCGCGGACAGCAGGGTGCCTCCGGAGATCGTCATCGGATACCAGGAGGTCTTCCCGTTACCGTAATCGACAAGGAGCATGTCCCCTGCTTCGGAATCCGCATCCGATGCAGGAGATACTATGGGTACGACAAGCAACAAAGCAAGTGCCAGGATTAATGCGATCTTCTTCATCTGAGCAGGTCGCCTCCCTGGTATCTGAGATAATCGCCGTAATCGTTGCCGAAGTACTTGGGACAGCGGTCCCAATAGTCGGCGGCCGTGAACGAGTCGGGATCGAGGACCTTCGCGATGAGCTCGGCGGCGGCACAGAGCCTTGCACCGGGGCGTGACAGGAGCTCGGCGGACTTTCCCGAGAAGATGAAGACCTTCTTGTTCTCGAAGGCAGGAGTGTCCTTCCACATGCTGTTGAGGCTGCGGAGCACGTTCTCGTACTCCCTGTCGGTGGTGATCTCCCCGCCTTCGTAGATGATTATGATCGCATCGGGCTGCTTGATGTAGATGGCCTCCCTGTCGACCATTCCCCAGGAGTCGATGTTGGAGAAGATGTTGACCGCACCGATGGAGGTCAGGATCGTGTCGGCATAGGTCCCGCTTCCCGCTACATAGGGGGAGTCGGAAGTTGACAGTGAGATGAACGCCTTCAGGGTGCTTATGTCCGTCACGGCACAGATGGCATCGATGGATGCGGACACCTGGTGGTTGTACTCGTTGCCCTTCTCGGACATTCCGATGGCACTTGCCGCGATCCAGATGTTCTTGAGGAGGTCCTCCACCTTGACGACCTCGTACAGCACGACTGCGTTGATGCCTGATTTGCGGAGCTTGTCCGCCATGGACACGTGTTCCCCCACGCTTCCGTCGAGGAAGACGATGTCGGGAGAGGCGGAGACGATGAGCTCGTAGTTCGGATCGGTGTAACCTCCCACATAGGAAATGCTACCGCTCCTCTGACGGTCGACCAGGGAATCCGGATAATTGCTGTACTTGTCGGTGGCCACGATGTTATCAAGGGCTCCGACGGCTACGAGGGTCTCGGTGACCGAAGGTGCCAGGGATGCGATGCGGAGATCCTCACCGTAGAGGTTCCTGCCGTTCTCCGCATAACTGTAATAGGTGTAGCCTGCGGCATCCACCGCAGGCATCATGTTATCTGGTGAGGATGTACGTGCCCAGGAGACGATCTTTTCTGACCCGACATCATATGTCTGGGGGTCATCAACCTTGATCCAGTGACGTGCATCCCCGGATCCCCTTAGGACATACATCCCCCAGACGGATGTCACAAGGTTGGCCTCGCCGTCGACGGAAACCACGTTGCCGTAGACGTCGGTGACGACCGCATATCCAAGAGAGGTGCAGGCAGCGTCGAGTGCATCCCTGCCGTTCATACCGTCATCAAGCGGGGTTTCCACCCAGTCGACGTTGTAGTAACCGAAATCGACCATCACTCCCTCCTTCTCATCGACGGGACTGGCAGTAAGGCCGATCATGGGTGCTATCATGCATACTGCCGCAAGAATGACTATGGAAAGAATTACCTTCAAACGGACCGCATCCACGCAAACACCCCCGACATGTTCAATATCGGTCAATATGGAAAATACTACCAAATGGGATATTTATATCAATTTGCGACCTGTGCGAAAAAGAGGTCACCAGTACAATCCAATTACCACAGGATAGGAACGGGTTTATCGGGGGAGGGTTGCCCCTCCCCCAAATAGTTTGACATCAGAGGCTCTGTTTCTCGATCCTTCTGATGGAAAGGAGCATTGCCGCGGTGAATGCCACGACAATGACCACGATGATTGCCAGCACCATGACGGTGTTGTCATCCTCGGGCACATAGGAAGTAAGGCCGAATCCGATGGCATACTTGGAGAAGTGTTCGACAGTGAAGGTCACGGTCTTGTCTTCTGCATTGTATATCACGTCCTTTACCTTCTCGATGTTTCCGTCATCGTTGATGAACCATACGCACAGGTCGGCAGCGTTACCGCCTTCGAGCACATAGGGCACGGTGACGACGGTTCCCTTCATCTCGTTATGGAGGACCTTGGATCCGACAGTGGCGGAAAGCTCGAAGACAGGACTGTCTCCGACGACCTTCTGCTGTTTCACGTTGAGCATGGCTTTCTTGACGGGTTCGACGGAAACGGAAACCTTCTCGGTGGATGCACCGGTGATCTTCTGGAGGACCTCGGGTGCGAGGACGACCTCGGTGCTCTCTCCGACCGCCATCTCGAGGGTTGCTCCCGCATCGGCGATAGCCTTGATGGACTCGGCGGTGACGGATGCTACAGAATCGGTGGACTGGATGGTGATGGTCTTGTCGACCTTCACATCGGGGTTCTCGGTTACTGCTTTCTGGATGTTCTCGATGACGGATTCGATGTCCTGCTTGGTAACAACGGTGGAGTTGATCACTGCATCGACAACGACCGAGGTGGTGTTTCCATCGGAGTCCTTCTTGGTCTCGGTGGTGGTCTCGGTCTTTCCTTCAGTCTTCACGTTGGTCTCGGTGGATGCACCAGTATCCTTATCGACAATACCAGTGGTGGTGGAACCATCCTCTTCGGTCTTCTCGTAGCTGACGTTTCCGTTTTCCTCGGTCTTTCCGTTCTCGATGACAGCCTTGAAGACCATGTCCTCGGTTACGGCGATTTCGGAGTTGAATCCCTCCCACCTGACGAAGACCTTACCTTCCTCGAGATCTGCAGGGATGCCTGCAGGTTTGACAACCTTCTCGCCATAGGTGATGGTGAAGGTTTCGAACACCTCGTCACCATTCATGAAGGTGACAGTGTACTTCTCGAGGACGAACTCGACATTGACGGTGACCGCTCCTTCGGGCATGACGAACCTTCCGTCGACGACAGGGATCTCCTTACCGTCGCACATGACCTTGACGACCGCCTCGTAGTGGTCGTCCGCAGTACATCCGACAGTCACAACGGTTCCGGGAACCGCATTCTCGAAGGGGACCTCGACCTTTCCGTGCTCCTGTCCGGAAACGGAGACGTCGATCGCGTTGACGAAGGGTGTACCGAGGTATCCCCATCCTGCCCAGCCGTAGAGGACCTTGAGCTTCTCGTAGACCGCGGCATCCTTCTCGTCGTGGAAGGTGTGGTTCACTTCCTCGGTATCGGCGGTCCAGGGCTGGAACACGAATGCGAAGGAGGTTGCACCGCCTTCGTAATCGAGAAGGTTCTCGATGACCTTCCATTTTCCGTCCTCGAGCACATAGGTCACGATGGAGAAGTGGACGTCGTCGGTGAATCCGGTGTTCTCCTTGGAGAACAGACCGTTCTGCCTCACGAAGAGTCCGTTGATGGATACGATGCTTCCGTCACCGAGAACATAGGTGCCGAACTCCTTCTCTGCGGCCTTCTTGAAGGCCTCCGCGATGTTCATGGCCTTGATGGTTCCATCGATCTTTCCGCCGTAGTCGGTGATGTTGAGATCGCCGACCAGTTCGGAGGACTGGGTTCCGCCGAGGTCGAAGTAGTAGTCGTAGTCGTAGAGGGGGACGGGTTCGAAGACCACCGCGACGGTGACGTTGGCACCGGGCATGACGAAGGTGTACACTCCATCAACGGGGGCGATCTCGACGGGTTCTCCGCCTTCGACGGTGTAGGTGACCTTTCCGACGGAGTACTCGTAGTCGGCAATGGGGGTGACGGTGACGGTCGCACCCTCATCGAGATAGGTTCCGGAGAGTCCGACGGTACCGTTGTCGTGGTCTCCGATGACGACCTTGTTGTAGGTCTTGTCAGAGGACATCTTCATGTTCAGGAGGTCGTGGTTCACCATAGCCTCCCTGAGCTTGTACGCCTTACCGTCGCAGGTCCAGACCTCGCTGTCATCGGGGGATGCCACGAGGTTGCTGATAACGAAGTAGTGGCTTGCGGAGAAGACGCTGCTGGCATCACCGCACCTTATCCAGTCGTACTCGGTGAACTTCTCGTAAGAACTCCTAGAGAGTGCCCAGAGGTTGTATGCACTGTAATCGCCGTTGACGGCGACGATCTTTCCGTCGGAGAGCATGATGTTTCCGAGGGACCTCATGGCGTCGTACACATCGGATCCGTAGGCCTTGACCCAGGTTCCGGTGTTACCGTCCTGCAGGAAGAGGTAGTAGGCGTTCTTCTCGGCGACGGTGTAGATGAAGATGTGACCGCTGTCGTTGTAGAACACCATGCGTCCGTCGATGTCGGCACGCATTGCCTGGGAACCATAGTTCCTGTTCATGCTGTTGGTGATGTACCTGGTGAGTTCGCCGTCTTTGTACTCCATGATCACTCCAGTGACCGTGTCGGTTCCGTTGTAGGGGATCAGGTAGATGTAGATCGAACCGGTGCTCTCGTAGTAAGATACGTCGAGGGTAATGGAACCGTGGGTGAACACGGAACCTGCCTGGGTGATGACTTCTCCAATAGATCCGTCGTCGTTCATCTTGAAGACGAATAGGGTGTTTCCGGCATTTACGAATCCGAGTCTGTCATATACGACGAATTCGGACATATGGTGGATGAACTCCTTGCCATAGTAGTAGTAACCCGGAGTTCCGAATTCCATTCCCCTGACATTCACATATGCGATGGCATCAGAATATTGAGAATCGGCAACATCGGTGAACAGTCCGTGCTTGTATGCCGTCAGATACATTGTTCCATCGCTGTATGAAATCCAACCGTCATCGAGGAAAAGTCCACGAATACCCGGCAGCAACACTAGTTTGGACTCGCCGTTCGTAAGATCTAAGGCTATGATTCCTCTGTCTCCATTAGATACGTCGGCATAGGCTCTGTAAAGGTAGTGATCTACAATGACGGTCTGGGTGGCACCATATGAGGAGTACACATTGTCCATATCTCCGACTTTGATCAGTTCTTTTACCTCATCGTTTCTGCCCTTATCTTCATCGATTGCACTGAAACAATAAACGTACGAACCGGCGGAATAGAAGAATCCATCAGTATAGGTGAAACTGGGCCAAGTCCTGCTCAGAGTAAACAGCTGGTTCAACTCGAGGTCGTATGCAATTCCAGTCACACAATCGATTATGATACCGTTACCGTATGCCAGATAATGGTAGTAAGCGGTCGTCTCCAAGGATGGTACGGACTTGAAAACATATCCCGTATCGGATTCGGCAGCACAGAGATAGTTTCCGGCACGGAAGTAGATGGTATTGCCCACGATAAGCGGAACGGATGCATGTCCGGTCCATTTTTCTCCTGAGGTGTTGACGATTCCTCCGAGGTTTGCCACCTCGACAAGTGATGAAATCTCCTCACCGGTGGGTAGTCCCCTGTTGGTGAGGGTGATGACATCTGAACTCAGAGAGTAATACAGGTAGGATATGGAAACAACGGCATCATTCTTGACATCAGAGAGGAACAACTTCTCGGATGCGGCAGTACGAACAACTCCGTCAACGATCCAGAATTCAGGAACATATCCTTCATAGGGAGTGAAGAATAACTCATAAGAATCATTTCCACTAACAGAGCCCTGGAGCACCTTTCCGTTTACGGTGACGTAACCTGCAGGAGAGGAGAATGTCAGTACAGGATCTCTCGTAGTCCAGACTGCATAAAGGTCAAGATTGTCCTCGACAGCGTTGGCAAAGTCGAACACGTTTCCATCCTTATCGGCCCAATAACAGAAGTCATTATTGATCTTTGATACGGTGGGAATATCAGTATTCACAATGGAGAGACCTTTTGCCAACTGTAGGGCTATGGTTTCGGAATCTGCGTAGAAGGTAATCTGGACATTATCCTTAGACAGACGAGGTTTGGAAATGATCTTGATAAGAACATCTTTTGCTTCACCAAAATCTGCTTCCAACTGTTTTCCCGATAGGGGAACAACCTTTCCATTAAGATACACAACGACATCATGCGCAGTGTATCCATCTGAGAATTCAACGGTTGCCTTGAATGTTCCCCCTACAATACTTGGATCGGTAACAGATACCTTTGGAGCACATTCAGAATAATCATATGAGACTGTGTATCCATCAACAGCATTAAGAATAATCACCTGTCCGTTGGATTCTAGGATATAGCCATTGTTCTTTGCATAATCAGAGCTTACATAGAACTTGACATCCCCCGCAGTACGGAAGGTATCTGTAGTAATTTCCAGAGTGTCATCGAAAATGTAAATCTCCCCGACTTTGCTGTCAACCAGGATATTGCTTCCGAGTATGGGTGCGCCGTTGAACTTCAGAACAGATATGTCGCAACCTGCGAAAGCACCGTCCCTAATGGAGGTAACATTTGATTCAATTATCAGATTCTTAGCAGGCTCTATAGCACGGAGCAATTCACAGGCACTACCGTTGAGGTAGTACAACAAACCGAACTCATACCTGAAATGGGTATTATCCTGCGAACATTCCACCCAACTGACATCCTTCAACAAGACACTGTTTATTGTCGAAGTTGCAGAGGTTATTACAATTCCATGTTTACCTTCATCCTCACTAAGTGCATTGAGAACAGTATCACTATTCACCACTGTTTCCATTAGTACGTGGAATTCATACACTCCCTGAGGGAGAATCAAACTCACATTGTAGCTGACAATGTCTAGATATTCTAGTTTATCGCAATTGGATAAATCGATGTCGATAAAGTCATCCAAACGTTGGAATGCCTGATTACCCACATAGCGTAACGCAGACCCCTTATCAACTTTTACAAAATCACATTTAGGTAGAGATTGAGAACCAATTACTTCTAACGAAACAGGGAGCACCAATTCGACACCGCTACAAACTTTACCAAAAAATGCTTGATAGCCAATTTCCACCACATTCTTAGGAAGGATGACAGTTACATTGGAATCATTAGGAATCACATATTCTCTGAATGCAGTAATGCCGATAACCTCCAGAGAATCAGCATTACTCAAATCTACGACTTTGAAGTTCTGTATTAAGCCAAAAGCACCATCTCCAATACTCCTGAGTTTAGAATCTTTAGCTATCACCAAAGACATACCCTGTGCGTCCGAATATACTTCAGATGCTGTAAGATAATTGAACTGATGATTAGTGATGCTATTCCCAGTATTTGTCACAGCACAAAATGCCATTTTCCCGATATATTCAACGCTCGCAGGAATTGTTATCGAATCTTCTACCCCGAATGACACAGGTGTTCTATTGGATCTACTGAATGCAAATGACCCAATGTTGACAATATTCGAACTATCGTCACATTTCACAAAACTCAGACTCTTACACTCAGCAAATGCCGCATCGCCGATTTCCAAACCTACAAGATTAGAACCAAAATGCACCTCTTTTAGATTGGAACATGCTAAGAATGACTGTTCCCCCAGTCCTTTTAGATGGGAACCATCTTCAATAAACACCATTTCGACTGATGAATTACAAAAAGACTTGTAACCAATTGTTTCCACATTCGAAGGAATAGTTATTGTCTTAATCGAGGCGCTTTGGAATACATAATCGGATATAGATTTCACATCCTTGTGAATCTGTACCTCCTTCAGAGAAGGGATGTTAGAAAATAATCCCTCTTCATAATCAACACCATCCTTATAGACAAAAGTCTCGACAAATGTTGCAGAAAGTGAGTCATTGACAATAGATTTCACCGATGAAGGAGAATCATAATATTTTGAATCTCCAAAATAAGCCAGTAAGACTCCATTTGAATCAACGATTGATCCATTGTCATTTATAAAGGATGATCTTTCAGAGAGGTCAACTAATACATTCTGAGGAGCAAATGCAAAGCCCAGATATGATACGGACTCAGGGATAGATATGTGTATCGGATTAGTGCCAGGTAAATCCTTGAATGCATAATCTCCGATAGTGGTAACGGTCGAAGGAATAGATATTGAGGTGATTTTATCCAGGTTTCCTGTAAAATCACAGTCCTCAATAGTAGTAACAATGTACTCTTTTTTCGGATCACTTTCAATAGATCCTTCAGATGAAGTATTGGATATGCAATGCAGGGAAGTGATCAACTGGGTAGCGGGGGGAGTCATATCCATTTTGACGAGGCCGTTGTAGTAGCAGACTATCTCGAACTGGGCTGTGGAGGACAGTTCGACAGGGAGTGTGATCTCAACGGTGCTGCCCTGGCTGTGTTTAAGCGATGCGCCGTTATCGATTTCACCCATATGCGCTCTTGCTTCGTCCTGGGTGGCATAAAGGGTCACTTCGCCGAGAGATGCGAGGCTGCCCATGGCACTGTACCCGATGGGACAGTAGGCGGTGTAGCTTCCATCCTGGATCTTTATGACCATGTGGGTGTAGTTGACACTCGGCAGGTCCGGACAGTCGATCTTCAGGGTCGAGGTCGCAACGGGTGCGGAATCGGATATGCAATGCAGGGAAGTGATCAACTGGGTAGCGGGGGGAGTCATATCCATT
>JAKSHV010000003.1 GCA_024399225.1 archaeon
AGCCACGGGGTGCATCCGCCGTGCCTGTGGGAAGGACATACCTTGAGGCATCTCTTACAGCCCACACAGTTCTCCTGCAGTTCGATTACAAACGAAGGTACGGCACACATTACGTCCGCATCCCTTTCCTCCTAAATAGTGCTATTCCGTTAACGGTGGTAAGATGTACGGACTTCTGATGATGAAGCTCTATGCCGACGAGATCCTCGACGGGAGGAAGAACAACGATGCCCGTCTCTACCCTACCGATAAAAGAGGCACCATCGCCATCGTGGATTCGACATCGTTCAAGGTCTACGGAACGGCGGAGCTCACCGGTATCAGGGAGATAACCTATGAGGAGTTCGTCAGATGGCATCAGGTGGGGCCTTTCGAGAACACACCCATCGCACCGTACAGCGAGGGCAAAACCTGCTACTCGTACGAACTGTCGAATGTGAAGAGGCTTCCGGTGCCCTACAGACTCCCCAAGGACGAAAGTGCCAGGATGTGGGTGGAGATCCCTGAGAGAATTTCAAGGAACTTCTTCGCCCAATCAACCTTATTCTGAGCAGTTGCACTGCCTCTGCTTCTTGGCGATCCTTTCGAGGTTGTCCTGCACGTTCATGGATTCGAGGATCTCGGAGACGATTCCGAAGAGTTCGCTGTTCGCGCTGTAGTCGGCGGGTGCTATGAAGTCGACCCTCTCGTCCTGCAGGAGCTGTTTCGCCACATTGTCGCAGTGTCCGTACACTCCGATGGAACGTCCGCCCTTGTTCTTGACGATCTGCATGCAGGGGATGTCGGTGAACCCGTCTCCGAAGTAGATCATGTTGTGGTAGGGGACCCTTCTGTCGCCTTTGACCTTCCTGTTCACGATGGTGTTGTCGGCGAGGTTCATCAGACCCTTGTTGATCCTGGAGATGTACTGGGTCTTTCCGGTGAAGTTGATGACGTCGAGAACCCAGTCGGCCTCACCGTCGGCGTTGTAATCATACTCGCAGCCGAAGACCTCCTTGAACCTGCCGTAGATGGAGGTACCTTCGATGATCTCCTCGAAACCGGAGGAGATGACATAGTGTTCGATCTCGAGGCCCATGTGCTCGCCGAGCTTGTTGATGTTCTCGAACCAGCTGGTGACCCCGGGCATGAGCATCTTGTCAACCTTGGGTCCGTAGGACCTGAGGAATTCGCGGGTCAGTTTCTTACCCTGTTTCTCCACCTCTTCCTTCACGAACTTCATGACCTCGAGGTTCCTGTCCATACCCTTGTCCAATGCACGGGTGTTGGCGATCTTCCAGAATTCCTCGGTGGTGTAGCCGAGGTCCTCGATGAGTCCGCACTCCTGCATGTTTCCGTCTATGAGGGTGTTGTCGAAATCGTAGATCATGGCGATTACTGGGCGGCAGTTCATGAAGACCCAGATGAATCAAAAACATATAAGGGTTTGACCGTGCCGGTGATCCGGACACGGTCTGGAAAGGTTTCACTTCTTCTTTTTGGATTTGGAGTATTCCTTGGCCGCGGACTTGAAGACCTTCTTGGCCGCACTCTTTCCGGCGGACTTGGCTGCCTTCTGGGCACCCTTCTTTCCGCCTTTCGCACCGCCGATGAGGACCTTCTTGACGATGATTCCGAGGGCGGCGATGGCGACTGCGATCACTGCGAGATACCAGGGGTGTTCCTCGACCTCGTCGACGACCCTGTTAACCATGGTGTACTCGCCGGGCTTGTACTCGGGATCGTAGTTGTTGTTGAAGTCCTTATTGAAGGAGGTGGCGTAGAAGTTCGCCACATCTGCGGAATAGATGATGACCGCCATCTCACGATCCTCGTGGAAGGAGGTGGGAGTCATGTTCACGGATCCGACCCATACCGCGTCATCGACGATGATTCCCTTGTTGTGGGTGATGCTGAATCCGGTTCCTCCCTTGATGGGGGATGCCTTGACCTTGGTGTCGTGGTTGAGGTCGTAGATGAGCTGGCTGTGGGCCTGGTCCTTGGGCTTCTCGTAGGAGATGTCCAGAACGTACTTCACATCGACACCGGCATTGGCCTTGTCGACCATCCATTTGATGGGTCCGTCGGTGGTGTAGTTGGCATACTTGGGGCTGATGTCGAGTTCCTCGACGTACAACCTGGTGGTGGCGGTGCCCATGTACTCCTTCATGAGGTTGAAGGAGGTGTCGGGGGAGTGTGCGGGATAGACCTTAACTCCGGAGTATGAAGTGGTTGTATAGGACTTGAGAGTGTAGGTTCCGACGGCATCCTTGGATGCGATGCTGGGGGAATAGACGTCCTCGATCTTGTTGACATCGTTGTCATCTTCGAAATCGTGTTTGAAGATGTTGTTGTACATGTAGCTTGCATATGCGGGACTCTCGATGATGGCTCCCCATCCCCTGTTTCCGGTACTGGAGCTGAAGTTACCCTGGGTCCAGTTCTCGGAGGTGATGATGACCTTCTTCTCATCGATGATTGCGTACTTGTTGTGCAGGTAGTCGAACTGTGCGTTCTCCGCACCCTTGAAGTTGATGAGCCTGACATCGCCATGATACTGCTGGTCGAGCTGCATGAGCATCTCGTTGTTGCTGGAGACTCCGAGAGGAGTTCCGTCGATGAGGACCTCGACCTTGACTCCGGCATTGGCCTTCTGGGAGAGAAGGGCGATGGTCTCCTTGCTGGAGAACAGATAGACTGAGATGCGGATCGAGGTGGTCGCATCGTTGATCGCATTCATTACGGGGATTCCCTTACATTCGGGGAATGTGAACGGAGTCACGGTTGAGTCGAACATGTAGGAGGATTCCCCTAATGAGTTGGGTCCGACCGCGGGGGACTCGGCGTCCGAATAATCAGAAACTGCAACGGCGAAGGAGGCCAGTAGGACTACCAGCAGCACAGCCGTTGTTCCCATCCTTTTGTGCATGCATCGGGGTATGTCCCCCTTATATAGGAACATACCGAGCATAACTGGAAATTGTTATTCCGCACCCCTTCGGCAGGGTGCGGGTTGAGGTTTAAGGCGAAGCGATCTTCTCGAACGTATACATGAAGAAGTACTTCTGTCCGGCGAGATTGTAGTAGAACTTGAACTCGATCGTATCAGTGTTCGAATCGTACTTTCCGAATCCCATCGCCATTCCCTTGTCGCTCATGAAATCGAGGGACACGGTGGCGATGATCCAGTATTTTCCGGGATCGTCGTAGGCTTTGACGGAGTGTCCGATGATTCCCACGGTGACGGGATGACCCATCATGTTCATGGTGATGTCGGAGCATATGAAGTTGGATCCCTTGGTGGGATTCATGACGATGACCGGTGCGGGACTCGGAGGTGTGTCGTCGACGTTTCCGTCCTGGTCGATCATCATCTTTTTGGTAATCTTCCAGGAGTCTCCAGTCTTGAACACTCCCTCTATGGGTTCCGTTCCGGAGGTCTTCTCCTTCATCATGTACATCCTCTCGACGGCGATGAACTTGCCTGCAAGTTCGGCGGTCTCAGACATCATGGTGGACCTCATCACAAGGACCTCGTTGTTGCATTCAAGGACCCAGTTGTTACCTAACGCATCGGTGGCCATGGCCATGATTCCGTCCTCATGACAGGTGACCGCGATTCCCTGGAGGGAACGGGTGACGGATTCGTCTCCGACCATCAGCTCCATCTCGCCGAGGAACAGGGGGCCTTCGAGGTGCGTGATATAGAACTTGGTTCCCAAGAGGTCCTTGTAACATGTTCCGCCGGGGGTGTCGGGTGCGTAAAGGGAGAACGCCGAGTATCCGGCCCAGTCGGTGTTGATCCTGGAGATATCCCAGTAGGAGAACCATTCGGGGACCTTTCCGTCGAGTGTGTAGACACTGATGCTCACATAGCGTTCCACGGTGTTGCCCGAACTGACGAAGAGCTCGTTGACCACGAGGCATCCGGGAAGGATGTTCACGTATGCGAAATAATTGCCGACCGCGACATCATACGACCAGATCAGATAATCGCTCAGAGCGACGCAGGTGAACTTGGTGCCGTGCGCATATCCGAGATAGACGTTGTCCGCGGTGGTCTTCTCGAGTCTGAATGTGTTCTTCTCGCTGACCTCGTCCTTGAAGGCCTCGTTGTTGTATCCGCGTACCGATGCCTGGTGCCACTCTCCTTCGAGGACTACCTCCCCCTCAGGCGAGGGGACATGTTCCGTCACCGTGGAGGCATAATAGCCGATTACGAATGTCACAATCATCAGCATCAATGCGACCGCGATTGCCGATTTCTTTGCATTCTCCGTGAATAATCCGCTCATTTCTGTCCACCTCCGAGATATACGCCCATGCCTCCGTTGGGGCCCATGCCGTGGTCCTTGAGGACGCGGACGACCCTTCTGAGGATGATGCTGTAGGTCTCGTCGTGGTAGTGGTAGTCGTCCACATAGACGAGGAACTTACATTTGGTGGTGCCTCCCTCGAGTCCGTAGTACTGGAGGTGGGGGTACGGCAGGGAACCATCAGTGATCACATGTTTGACATCGTCGAGTGATTTCTCGATTGTCTCCGCCAGCTCGTCTAGGTCTACGGTGGAGATGCGGAACTGCATATGCAGTTCGAGGCAGTAACTGCCGGATTCGCCTGTCAGGTTGGTGACGGTCGAGGAGGCGAGGGTGTTGTTGGGCATGGTGATGATCTCCTCATTCTCGAAGGAGGAGAAGGTCGTGGTCATGACCCCGATGGACCTGACGACAAGGCGAGTGGGATTGCTGTCGAGGCGGACGATATCTCCTGCCTTGACAGTGCGCGCCATCATCATTCCGATACCGGAGAAGAACTGCTGGAGGGTGGACTGAGCACCGAAGGAGATGGCCAATCCCACAAGACCCAGGGAGGTGACGATGACCACGAGGTCCACACCGAAGTGGTTCATGATCACGTACAGGCACCCGAGTACCAGGGAAGTGTTTCCGAAGAACGACATGATCGGGAATGCGGACGATTTGGTACCGTCCTCGGTGGTGTCGTCGACCCATGCCAGGACCTTGCTCAGTAGCCTGCGGTAGGCGATGGCGATGATGACCACGATCAGGATCACGACAAGGACGAACAGGATGTTGTCGATTATTCCGAGCTGGAGGGTGGACAGACCGTACACGCGGGTGGATACGACGATGGCCAGAACCACGAACAGGATGAACAGTCCTTTGCGGAAATCGAACTTCACTGCTTAAGCCCCCTTTTGATCAAACCCTTGATATAGGGATACACAACGAAACTGACGAGATATCCGCCTGCGATAATGAAGATGAACGACAATACTGCGGGGAACCAGGAACCGTCCAGAGGTTCGTCCAGTTTGTTGTCCCACAGTCCGAGGAACCTGTTGTACATCTCGGTGCCGTTGGTGGTTGAGTGGACATCGATGGAGACGATGTTCGAGGCGGTCGCCGAGATGGGCTTTCCTCTGTCGGGATCGTTGATGCTGATATCGAACGATACGCTGTAATCTCCGGCATCGGCATACCTGTCGACAGCGATTGTGACAGGTATGCTCTCGATCTCATTGGGCTTCACGGTGAGGTCGTGCCCTTCCGGGAACTCCAGGGTTATGAACTTGGACACCTGTCCGCCATAGACATAGACACGGAGGTTGTTGGTGAAGTTGTTCTTCACATCGAGAAAGATCGTGAAGGATTCGCCGGTCGCCACAGTAATATTGGATGCCGAAGGGGACACCGCGATATCGTCATCGAGGGCGTAATGGGGGTCGTCTGCGGACGCAGACGGCATCATACAGACGGCCGCCGATGTCAACACCAGCATGAGCATAACGGCCGTTCCGAATTTACTTTTCACGCGTCCGTATTTATATGCGTGGTTTAAAATTTATTGACCCAGAGGGACAAATTACATGTACAAAACCGCACAAAGGTCACTGCAACGTGTTATATCGTTGCAGCATATCGTGCGTATCATGTCCGGAGGAAACGGTTCCAAAGCAGAGATCGAATGGCTTATCGAAGAGCGCAGACGCCGCATCGAGGATCTCGAGGAACAGATATCCGGAACCACCGACGAGGAACTTCTGAAAGGAATGAAGGGCATGCTCTCGATACTCAGGAACGAGATCGCGGACCTCGAGGAGGAGCTTGACGAATCCGAGGATGAGGAGGACATCGACGCCGCCATAGACGACATCGACGCCAAGATCAAGGATATCAACTCCCAGATGGACTTGGAGACCGACCCTATCATCCGTAACAATCTCGAGGTATCCAAACGCTACCTGCAGATGGAACGCAACGGCCTTCTGATAAAGATGACCCAGACCGTAAAAAGAAAGGACCCTCAGGAGGAGAAGATCGAGGAACTCACCGCCCTCTGCGACACCCGTCTCCGTATGATCGACGAGCTCAGGGAGAAACTCGCCAAGACCGAGAAGGATCTCTCCTTCTACAAGGCGATGGCGGACAACCCCGATAGGAGGATGTCATGCGGAACCTCCCGTGTCACCGTCACCGCTGAGGAACTTGCCAAACTCCGCAACGAGGCCAAAGTCGCAGGTGTGAACAACTACAACCTGAAGACCGAGAACCGCGAACTCAAGAACCAGATCGCGATGCTCAGGAAGAACATCCAGGAGCTCACCGTGCACTGCAAGGAAAGCGACTCGCAGATCCTCATCCTGCAGAGCAGGGTTCAGGAACTCAGGAAAGAACTCGAGAAAAAGAACTGAGTTCCGAATTTTCTGAAAAACAGAAATCTCCGGCAATGCCGGAGTATATGGTTTAACCGACTATCAGTCGGATTTGTCATCCGCGGTGTGAAGGACTACCTGGGGGTAGTCGATGGACACACCTGCGGCATTGAACTTCTTGTACATGGCATCCCTGAGGTCTCCGCCGACTCCGAGTGCGACGTTATAATCGTCGACCCATACGCACAGCCTGAGAAGGATGTTGGAATCCTCGAAGTCCATGATCCTGGTGGAGGGTCCTGCCATGGAACCGTCGTTGATGACACGGGGGTGCTCCTGTGCGGCCTCGACCATGAGCTTCCTTGCGGCGTCGAGGTCGGTTCCGTAGCCTACTCCGACATAGATGTATGCCTTGGTGCGGAGAGTGTCCCTGGTGATGTTCTTGACGTGGGAACTGGTGAGGGAGTTGTTGGGAACGATAGTGATATCAGAATTGTCCCAGTTCTCCAGTTCGGTGTTCATGACGTTGACCTTGCGGACCCTGTAGACGGTGGTGGAACCGAGCTGGATCAGGTCTCCCTTCTTGAATGGCCTGGTGGACAGGAGCAGCAGTCCCGCGAAGAACTGCGAGAGTATCTGCTGTGCACCGAAGGTGATTCCCAAGGTGACCAGTCCTGCAGAGGTGATGATGGCCGCCATGTCGAATCCGAACATACCCATCACGGTGAACACGGTGATGAGGCCGATGATGATCTTTCCGAGGTACATGAAGAGGGGCTTGAAGGACAGGAAGTTGTCGAACAGGTCCCTGCTGTCACGCTTCTCGATCCTGTTGGCGATGCGGTCAAGGACTGCACCATAGAGTTTCCAGATGAGGTATGCGACCACCAGGATGTAGATCAGCGTGCAGATGATCTCCATGAAGGCCACGTCCTCGTTGCTGAGTCCGATTACACGGATGGCCCTGGTAACTGCGAACACGAAGGATGCGATGGAGAACACATGGAACAGGGATTTCCTGAGGATGTTCCTCTCATGGCTTCCCTTCTCGGTGAGTACGAGGCAGACGATGGGTGCGGCGATACCGGAGATGATGACTCCGATCACGGCGATGAGCAGAAGGGTCACAAGTGCGGTGAACCATGCCTCCCCGAGGGTTCCCTCGAACTCGTTGGGGAACAGTCCGAAGAACTTGTTGTAGTAGGTGGAGGAGGATGTGTCGGAGTTGATGGTGATGATGTGGGGGACCATCACGGGACCCTCGACCACATTGCTCTCGAGATCGTAGACGGTGTAGGTGTATATCACCTTGTACTCGTTGGGGTCGACGAAGTATCCGGTACTGATGGTGATGAGGAATCCCGCGGTCTCCTGTCCTTCAAGGACGACACGGCTGCCGGTTCCGTTGATGAGGGAAACTTTGGTTGTGACATTGGAAACCTTGTTTCCGGAACCATCGACGACCTTTGCGGAAACATCAACGATTATGTTGTCTGAAACATCATGTTCCAGATAGGTGTTACTGTTGGTTATGAGGAGCTCGAAAGAGGCTGACGATCCGGCCATGACCTCCAGGTTACTGGTGCCGAACTCGGCACGGTAAACGGGAGCTGCGTCCGAACCGTCATCGGTGTACATGGACACCGTTGCGGCACCGAGCAGCATCACTGCGAGAAGTGCGATGAGTGCTGCTGACGAACGATTTGACATAAGGCGCTGAATAGCCTCGCCATATTTATTGTGGTTTATCGGTAAACTAGCACCACATTCTGGAAAATAACCTTGCACAGCTTATATACTCCATACGCTTCATACTCCTGCCCTTTATTATCTATACTTACTAGTAAGTATAGATATATTATATAGGCAGGACCCCATGTGAGGCCATTCGCGAGGAAACCGCAAGATGACAGGCAGGAAATTCGAGAAGAAGGTCGACGAGGCAGACGAGATGAAGCTCTGCGAACTGTACTTCGACAGGATGGATTACGATCCCTCCGCCAAGGCAGTAGAAGAGCTCCGCGTCCTCTCCGACAAGATCCCCGACAACGTCAAGGATGAACTCCAGTACGAGTACTACCGCAGAAGGATCGCAAAGCTCAACGACACACACTTCAGAGTTTTGACCGGATACGGACAGTGCAGAGGCTCACTTATCACCCAGGGCAGCGATGTCATCGTGTGTTGCTGCCGGGAGATGGCTACGCTCATCGCCTATCAGAACGCCTACTACATGGACGGACGCATAATAGTTCCCGATAGGAGAGGGGACGCATCCCGTCACAAGGACGGAGTGTACATCATCTCCGAAGGCACCGGTCAGACCCTGACCGAGTGCCCCTACTGCTACGCAGTGATACAGGAGAAGATCGACCTCACCACAGAGGACATGGAAGACAAATCAGCACAGGAGTAATCATGCGCAGAGCAAAGACTATTGACGAACTGTACGAAGAGGTCAAGGGTTACGACTACGTCATTACCAACGACGCACCCCTTGCCACCGCACTCAACGCCAGGATCGACGACTACAGGCTTGACGGATTCGCCTACACCCCCAGGCATCTCGCAGGCATCATGGAGACCGCCGTCCTCCGCGAGAAGACACTTACCGACCTCGAGCTCATCGAGAGGATCGAGGAGGAGACAGGCTATGATTTCAGGCAGATCCACAGCGAGATAGAGAACATCAGGGACATCAGAAGGCACACCGCAGATGTCAAGAAGTATCTCTTCTCCAGGATATCCAACGAGATCTGCGATTCTTTCATGAACCTTCCCTCCCGCCTGAAGGTCATGGACATCTACGACCCCTCCATCTACCGTTCCTTCCTCGACGGAAAGAATGTCGCGGTCATCGGACTCGACCTTTTCGACGACCTCGACAAACGTATGCTTCCCGCATGCTTCGACGAGATCGAGACTTTCACGAACGAGGAGTTCAGGATCGACACCATCCATGCCATCGGAAACGACAGGCAGATCGCAGGAAGCATCGTGGACCTCATCGACCTCGACACCTGCAACGACACCGCCATCGTACTCGATTCCGGTGCCGCCATCGCCGATGCGGTAAGGTCCGCACTCTACCGCAAGAAGATCCCGTTCAAGAACAGCCTCGACGTCAAGGACCTGTCCCAGATCAGGGATTTCATACAGTTCCTCAGTCTTGCTCTCGACTTCGACACCCTCAGGGTCGGCGATGTCCGCGAGCTCATATCCGTCTACCAGACCGGTGCCAACAAGAACACCATGAGGGAGCTCAAACCCCAGGATGATCAGTACCTCCTCTCCAGATTCACCCTCGACGACGATACCGAACCCGTGACCAGGCGTTTCATCGACACCATGAAGAGCATCAGGGAACGCACCTTCGGATACGCCATGGACATGATGTTCGGCAGCATGCCCCAGAAGACCTCCGTCTCCATCCTCCTCAAGAACATGAAGATCGAGGACAGGAAGGTCACCTCCAAGCTCGTCAACAGGCTCTCCTACGCCATCAACAACATCAGCGACCTGAAGCACAACGAACAGGTCCCCGAATACGAGAAGAAGGGAGTCCTCCTCGCCGACTGCAAGAACTCCGTCTACATCGACAGGTCCTTCGTCATCTACATCGGACTCGACGATTCCTGGGAGGTCACCGCACCCGGAAAGGACTATGTCGACAAGCAGAAGCTCGACGAGGACAACGCGTTCCGCATCAGCATCCTCCTGCAGCAGGGATCCACCCGTATTTACGCGGTGAAACCAGTCAGTAAAGGAAAGGACACCGTTCCCTGCCCCACCTTCCAGACAGTTTCCGCCCTCGAGAAGAATCCCATCAACATCACCTCGTTCAGGGACATCTGCGACAACTACGTGCAGGGTTCCTGGTTCAGGTCCGTCGAGAAGGAGAAACACGAGACCGGCGGAATCGACCTCGAGACGCCTGTCGGAAAGAAATGGAAGTTCTCCAAGTCCGCCTACAACGCGTACAAGGACTGTCCCCTGAAGTTCATGTTCTCCAAACTGCTCCGCAGCGAGGACAACGAGTACACCGTGTTCGGAAACTGCCTCCATGAGTTCGCGGAGTTCTACCTCTGCTACCCCGAGATCGTAAAAGCGAACGGTCTCGACTACTACCTCGAGAGACTCAACGCACAGTATGCGGGAATCTCCAACGAGTGCCAGAAAGAACTCGACGAGAGCAGGTTCAGGGTGTATCTGAACAACATCGTCAGATACATCGACATGGTCAGGCCCGGCACCGTCCCCCTCGACATGAAGAACTCCTCCAGGAAGTACCCCAACGTCTTCATGCTCGATGCGGGAATGGAGATGGGAAGTTCCTACGCAGAGTCGGAACTCGAATCCGTCCGCCCCCTCTTCGCCAAGTTCGACGTCTGTTTCGGAGACCGCGTCTTCGACTACAAGACCGGAAAGGCGAAGGAACCCAAGGACATCATCGACGGTTTCAAGGAGGATGGAAACGGACTGTCCGAATTCCAGTCCCTGATCTACCTCGCGGTGCTCAGCGAGAACCTCAGGGGAAGCCCCTGCAGATTCGACCTGTTCTTCCTCGGGGACAACGACATAGCCTCCACCAAGGAAGGTTTCGACGTCATGCAGAACGTCCGTTCCATCAGGCTCTGCGAAGAGACCTCCGTATGGATCGCCCTGGGCCCCAACGGAACCCTTGCGGACGGCATCAGCACCACCAAGAAGTACGCCCCGTTCTACGATATCTGGGACAGTGTATCCGACATCCTTCTGCGCCTTGCCGAGGAGGATGCCTTCGACACCGAGTCCGCAGTCACCCAGCTCCTCAATGTGGCGGGACTGAAGGACAACAAGACCAACCGCGGTGCGGCAGAGGGACTTCTCAAGAAGGCGGCAGGCGAACTCGCGGCACCCTACCTCATCGACGGCAGCGGATGCGTACTCATCCCCAGCGACTCCATGGAGAAGTTCCTGGAGAAACTCACAGAAGACCACGACACGGCAACCAAGGAAATGTCAATACCCATCTACAATCTCAGGAAGGGGAAGATCCCCTGCAACAGATGCGACTACAGCAAGGTCTGCATGAAGGCACACGAGGAAGAGGAGGAGTCCGAATGACCGGCGAACCCGCAAAAAAGAACGGGCTCAACCCCTCCCAGCAGAAGATCGCCGAGACCCTCGACGGAATGATCGTCGTCGACGCGGGACCCGGAACCGGAAAGACCCACACCGTGGTCTCCAGGTGCATCAACATCCTCAGCCAGAGGAACTTCGACTGGAAGGACCTCGTCATGCTGACCTTCACTAGGAACGCGGCGGCCGAAATGAGGGAGAGGGTGCAGTCCACCCTCGCCGACATGCTTGCCGAGGGCGGCCTCTATGCCCGCAGACTGGAGATGCTAGACGAAGAGGGCCGTGCGGAGGTCGAAAGGCAGAACAGGCATCTCTCCGAGAAAGAACGCGACCTTGCCGAATACGAAAGGCTCAACAACCTCGCCAAGAACATCACCATCGGAACCTTCGATTCGTTCTGTCTCTCCATCGTGAAGCAGTCCCCGCTGCATGTCAGCAGGTTCTTCGGCATCACCGATGTACTGACCCGCAGCGCAAACATCTGCGAGAACGAGAGCTTCAACCAGAACTACTTCAAGAGGTTCCTCGACAGGTTCCTGATGAACAAGGGTTCCGACTTCGGAGATCTCGCTGCCATCGCCGCAGACAACCCCGGAGAGGTCTACGACCTCATCAACCGTCTGATGGCACGCGGAATCGTACCCTACAAGAAGACCGAGTCCGGAAAAAGACTCTGGTTCGGAGGAAACGAAGGGCAGGACCTGGTCGGAGATACCAAGAAGCTCCGTGAGATCATGGATGACTTCGAGGGTCTCGAGAAGTCCGAGGCGGAGAAGTTCAAGGACATCCCCGAGGCGGAGAGTTTCAACCTCGCATCCAAGGAACCCATCCCCAAAATGCTCGACCTCGCTGCCTTCGACGACCGTACCGACCTCATCGACATGATCCATGAGATCTACTACGACTACATCGTACGCTGCATCGCCGACGACCACCTGACCTTCGGTCTCGTGGCCTGCTTCGCGTTCATCATCCTCTACAGCGACGAGGGAACACGCGAAAGAGTCTCCACCAAATACCTCATCGTAGACGAGTTCCAGGACACAAACAGCAACCAGCTGATGATCTCCCTGATGGTTCTCAAGGAGCCCAACCTCTGCGTCGTTGGAGACTGGAAGCAGGGTATCTACGGATTCAGGTTCGTCTCCATCGAGAACATCACCGAGTTCGAAAGGAAGGCCGTGGAGCTTAGAAGGTTCCTGAACGACGACAAGGTCCGTATCAAGTTCTCCATCCCGGAGACCATCAAGCTCTCCCTCACCGAGAACTACCGCAGCTCCCAGCTGATCATCGATAAGGCCTATGACAGCCTGCTCATCCCCGGCACCAAGGCCGATACCGTGGACGTGGCAACACTCAAGACCCAGATCACCCCGATCGAGTCCAAGAACAAAGCACTTGCAGAACACACCGCCTTCGAGTGCGTCAAGTGCGACAGGGTCCCCGACGAGGTCGACGAGGTGCTCAGGCGCATCGACCGCTACGTGTTCTCCGACAGGTACACCATCGTGGAGAAGGAGGGCACCAGGAAACCCAGGTACGGAGACATTGCGATTCTCTGCAGGCAGACCGGAACCTCCCGCAAGATCTACGAGGCGTGCCTCGAGAAGGGAATCCCCGCGTTCCTGCAGGGTGACGTGGACATCATGAACACACGCGAGGGAAAACTCCTGCTCGCTTGGCTGAGATACATCAGCAACGACAAGGATCCCTGGGGAGTCACATCCGTACTCGCCGACCTCGGACACTCCTGCGAGGAGATCGCATGGATGGTCAGGTACGACAAGGAGGCCGGAAGCGACCACATCCCCGAGGAGATCAAGTCCTTCAGGAAGCACCTCCGTTCCAAGAGAAGGAGGATCACCGAGCTGATCTCAGATGTGTTTGCATGGTACGGACTGGACAACAACATCACCCAGGCCATCACCACAGTGCTGTCATCCACCCACAGGTCCTCCCTGATCACCATCTCCGATGTCATCATGGCCATCGAGAGCGACATGGAGAAGCACGCACGTTACGACGTCGACGGTCTCCCCGACAGCAACGCAGTCATCATCCAGACCCTCCACAAATCCAAGGGACTGGAATATCCGATCGTCATCATCCCCGGCATCAACTCCGGTTCCTTCCCCTCCAGCAAGGACACCGACATGTTCAGGTTCGGAAACCTGACCGGGATCAGGTGCACCAAGGAGATCGTGAAATTCAACGGTGAGAAGAAGATCGCGGACTCCTGGAAGACCGCGGTCGTGAAGAAGTCCATCAAGTTCGACTACAGCGAGGAGAGGAGGCTGCTCTTCGTGGGAATCTCCCGCGCCAAGCAGTACTGCACCCTCATCGCCAGCGGAAGGGCGTCCAACTTCTTCTCCTACTATGCGGGAGAGGAACCTCAGTCCGGAGGAGTTGAGCCCGTACCCGTCCGCACCGCGGCCGATGCCGAGCTCATCGCCAAACCCGAGGTCAAGGCCTTCAGGCCCCGCAGGAAGAACCTCGCCGTCCACGACATCATGAACTTCAACATCGAGGGCTACCGCCCCGAGTCGGATTCCGATGAAGTGCCAGGCAAGGGAATGCAGTACGGAACCGAGGTCCACGGGTACATCGAGCTCATCGTCAGGGAGATCTCCTTCGATGAGTCCGCCTACAAGAGGTACCCCGAACTGACGAAGGCGAAGGAGATCGTCGACGGACTCAGGGCACAGGGTGCCGAGCTCCGTGCGGAAAGGGAATGCTCCCTCCCCCTCAACGACCTCAACGCCACCGTCAGGGGAGTCATCGATATGATGGCCGTACTTCCCGACAGGGTCGAGATCCACGACTGGAAGACCGATTCCAGGGACGACTACGAGGAGGAGTATAAGCTCCAGCTGAGCGTTTACGCACACATCCTGGCACATTTCCATCCCGACAAGAAGGTGGTGTGTTTCATCGACTGGCTCTCCAGGGAGGAGCAGACCGTGTTCGACCCCCTTCCCCTCGAGATGATCGAAGCAAGGGCCAGAGACGCACTGACCATCTGAGGTCATAATAAACTCGTTAACCCCCTCCCTCGCAAGAGGGAGGAAACACCATTTCCGCTCAGTTTTTCAATCAATTTAATTATTAAAATATAATATGGCGGAGCATGCAAGAAAAAGGGCTCTCCTCGGCAGAGGTCCAGCAAAGGATCGCTTCGGGGCAGGTTAACAACACTGAAGACACTCAGAGCAGGAGTTATTGGGAGATTCTCGCCAAGAACCTGCTCACCCCGATCAACATCATCCTCTTCGTACTCGGTATCGCATTATGGATCGCCGAGGAAGGGGACCCCAGGAACGCCATCGCGACCGTCGCGATCATCCTTTTCAACGTCCTCATCTCCACCATCCAGGAATGCAAGGCGAAACGCCGCCTCGACACCATCGCCGTCCTGATGAGGCCCAAGGTCACCGTCGTCAGGGACGGAGAAGAAGTCGTCATCGACCGCGCCGAGGTGGTCATCGACGATATCGTCCACATGAAGTCCGGAGATCAGGCCCAGGTTGACGGAGTCATCCTCGAGGAGAAATCCCTCGAGATGGACGAGTCCCTCCTCACCGGAGAGTCGAGCACCAGGAAGAAGCACAAGGACGAGAGGATCTTCTCCGGATCCTACTGTGTCACCGGAGACTGCTGGTTCAAGGTAGACAAGGTCGGAAACGACACCTACTCCTCCAAGATGCTCTCCTCCGCAAAGAAATTCCAGAAAAAGAAGACCCCTCTCCAGATCGAGACCAACATCGTCACCGAGTCTCTCATGGTATTCGCGGTCTTCCTCCTTCTCCTGCTCATCATCGCAGACCTTTTCAGGGGCGCAGAGCTGAAGCAGTTCCTTCAGCAGTGCGTCATCGTCCTGGATATCGTGCCCATCGCCCTGTTCCTGCTCATCACCATCACATACATGATCGCCGCCGTCAGGATGGCGGATTCCGGAGTGCTCCTTCAGAACTCCAGTTCCGTCGAGTCCATGAGTCACGTCGACACCGTATGTATGGACAAGACCGGAACCATCACCACCAACAACCTCGTCTTCGACGACATCATCTACTACGGCGACAAGGAGAAGACCGACATCCTCATCAAGGAGTTCGTCTCCACCACCGGAAGCAAGAACCGTACCGTCACCGCCATGGAGGCACACTTCGGAAACAAGGATGTTGAGCTCCTCGACGAGGTCCAGTTCTCCTCCGACAGGAAGTTCAGTGCCGTAAAGGTCACCGATGGAAAGGAAGTGCACACCATCGTCATGGGTGCATGGCCCATGCTCAAGCACAAGGTCTCCAACCCCGAGGGTGTCGAGGACAAGCTCAGGGAGCTCTCCCACCAGGGACTCAGAGGCGTCGTCTTCTTCGACGCAGGTTCCGCAGACCTCCACAACGGAGAGGAGATCGTCCTCCCCGACCTTACACTCACCGCCATCATCTCCATCATGGACGAGGTCAGGCCCGACTGCAAGGAGATCATCACACAGTTCATCAACAACGGACTCGACATCAAGGTCATCTCCGGAGACGACCCCGAGACCGTCGACGCCATCTTCAGCCTCGCCGAGATTCCCGGAGAGAGGAAGATCATCGCCGGAGACAAGCTCGCAGAGCTCGAAGGTGAGGAATACGAGAAAGCAGTTCTCGAGACCAACATCTTCGGACGTATGAGGCCCGAGCAGAAGGAGGAGGTCGTCGAGACCCTCCGTTACAAGGGAAGATACGTCGCAATGATCGGAGACGGTATCAACGATGTCCGTTCCATCAAGAAGGCACAGGTCGGAGTCGCAGTTCAGTCCGGTTCCGGAGCAGCACGCGGTGTCGCCGACATGGTCCTTGCAAACGATGATTTCAAGACCCTCCCCAAGGCAATCACCGAGGGTAAGCGTACCGTCAGCGGAATGAGAGACATCCTCAGGCTCTACCTCTCCAGGAACTTCGCCATCGGAATCGTCGTCTTCCTGCTGCTGATCCTCAGCAACAAGTCCCCCATGCAGCCCGTACAGAACACCGTCTATGCAATTCTCACCGTTTCCCTTTCCGCATTCCTGCTAACCATCTGGGCACGTCCGAAAGATAATACGGACCTAATCCTGCCCAATGTCCTGAGATATGTGCTGCCTACCGCTTCAACGATCGCGATCTTTGCGGTCACCATCTACACCCTGTTCTACCTCGGTGCCTTTGACATCAGCGGACTCCTCTCCATGTACGAGGACGTCGCACACAGGCTCGGATACGTCGACTTCGCCGCACTCTGCAACGACCTCCACATCACCGAGGAACCCGAGGCAATCGTGGCTACCAGTGCAATGCTGGCATTCCTGCTCCTTACCGGAATCTCCCAGCTCTGCATCCTGTTCCCTCCCATCAAGAAGCTCAACATCGATGATGTCAACTCACCCATCGAGATAAAGCCCCTCGTGCTGATGGTCATCCTCTACCTCGCAGTCATCGGATTCTACATGGTCCCCGAGGTCAGCGTCAAGATCGCCAACACCATGCCTCTCAACCTCATGGCATGGGGAATCGTCTTCGGATTCTTCATCGCGTGGTATATCGCCAACCTCTTCGTCCTCAAGGCAAGGTGGCTTCAGAGGTTCAACGACATGGGTAACGCCCTTGTCATGAAGTACTTCCTCCGCAAGTTCCAGAAAGACCTCGCAAAGGAGGAAGCCCTCATGAACGACGAGGTTGTGGAGGATGATGAAGGAGCGATGCTCTGGAACAACTTCACCTCCCTCGTTAAGAAGAAGAGGAACTAAACAGATTCAAGGGCCGTGCGGATCTTTCTCCGCACGGTCCGTCATTTTTGAAAACAATATTGGTCAAAGATGTCCGTGCCTGCCGCTCATATCCATGCGGTTGTACAGGCCGTCATCGTTCATCTTGATCATGAGGTGTGATGCAACCCTTGCATCGGAAAGAGCTCTGTGATCCTGGACGCCGTTGATTCCCGCAGGATCGGCACCTTCGAGGATGTGCTCGTATGCATAATCGAGCTTGGGGTAGCGGTAGTCGCTCCTTCCGTAGTACTGGCTCTTCAGCTTGCAGATATCCTTGGCGGAGAACATGATGTCCCTGCATTCCATGAAGATCCCTTTGAGGTTCCAGGGGAAACGGTAGAGGAACTTGTCGAGGTCGTACTGAACGTTGTAGGTGGTGAGCCACCTTCCCTTGACGATCTCGGTGACCTCCCTTTTGACCTGTGAGAAGGGGACTCCGTTATGCACCTGTTCAACGGTGAGGTCGGTGTTCTCGAAGATCCAGGAGGTGCGCATCTCGTCGGTCCATGTGGAGGTATCATAACCCACGATGGCGGAATACACATCGCGGACGGTACGATCTTTCAGAGAGACTTCACAGATTCCGATATCGACGACAAGGTCGCCGTACTTGCTCCAGTCGAGCTGGTCGTACTTGGAATCTCCGTATGCATCGAGTGAGCTCCTCTTGAAGAACGGATCCATGAAGGGATCGCGTTCGTACTTTGCACCGTTGAGTCCGGTGGTCTCGGTATCGAGGACGAGGATCTTGTCGGGCATTTCGAATTCGCCGAAACCGCTGCAGAAATCTGACATTTTCATACCTCAGAATAGTTTGACACAGAGTGGGATGTGGCCGCATGCGTGTGAACCGAAATAGAACTGGGTCGTTTCGCGGTCGAGATATTCCAGAGCCTCCTGCCATTGGATGATAGGAACCGATTCGGTCATGAAGACGGCAGAGGTCTCTCCGAAGGTAAGGTCGATGAGTGCCGCACCGAGTTCCCTGGAGGTAAGCACCTTGTGCTCACCCATGAAATCACGGTCGACGAGAATGATCTTCGTCCCGGGATTCTGCCTGAGAACCTCTTCCCTGATAACATCCATCAATCCGTCGAGACCCTGTTCACGGTTTCCCGAGAGGGATTTCATCGAACTGTCTGAAACGAATGCCGATACTTTGGATTCGGGATTAGATTCTGTGGTGCAGACTCCTGCCATATGACGGTCGATAGGACACCACAGATAAAAGAGATGGGGAAAAACCAATTATATCCCGGCAGGAATCATCCGATTATGAGTGCATCAATGACCATAGGTGGAAAGACCATCGAAGTCGCTTCCGGACAGACCATCGAAAGTGCTGTTAGGAACGCGGGTATGATCCCTGATGCATTCCTTTTCGTTGTGAACGGAAAACCCGTTCCCATGGACACCCCCATCACCGACGAGATAACCATCAAGGCCCTCAAGGTAGCATCCGGCGGATGAACCTTACTCGAGCATCAGCTCGTAGATTCCCTGAAGGTCCACTCCCGCCTCGATGGCAGAATCGATGAGCCTGTCGAGATTCTTGACCAACTCCTCGTGGATGTCCCCGTTTCCCAGCGCACCGCCGACCTCGGACATGCTGTCCTCCTCGGGGAACTTGAGGGTCTCGTAGGGAACCACACCGAAACATCTCATTCCGGTCAGTTTCTCGATCTTCTCGATTCCGTCTCCGAGTATTGATGCATCGCCGCGGAAGCGGTTGATGACGAATCCCTTCATGAGGGGCCTGACGTCCTCGGGCAATAAGAGCCAGGTACCATAGATTGCTGCGAAAACCCCTCCCCTCTCGATGTCTGCGACAAGGATGGAGGTGACGTTGCGTGCTCTCATCATTCCGACATTCGCCATGTCTGTTTTGATAAGGTTGAGTTCGACGGGAGAACCGGATCCCTCGCAGACAACGGCATCAAATTCCTCCACGAGCTTGTCGTAGGATTCGCATGCCTTCTGCATGACCGTCTCCCTATCCATGGCGTTGTTCCGATCGATGTCCATATAGGGCTTTCCGCGGAGGATGACCTGCATCCTTCCGTTTCCTGCGGGTTTGAGCAGGACGGGGTTCATGTCACCGGTGGGCTCGAGTCCGGACGCCCAGGCCTGGAAGGCCTGTCCCATTCCGATCTCCTCTCCGCCAAGGGTGACGTAGGAGTTCAATGAAAGGTTGGAACCTTTGAAGGGCGCCACCTTGATTCCCTGACGTGCCAGATATCTGCAGAATGCCGCATCGAGGGTTGTCTTTCCGGCTCCGGAGGAAGTTCCCAGGAAAAGGATGGATTTCATTCCTCCACCCCCATGATCTTCATGAAAGCCTTCATGTCCAGTCCCTTCTCGAAGACGTCGGCGAGTTTGTCAAGGTTCTGGTCAACGAACTTATCGTAGTCGTCCACGGTCTGCATCCCTTCTGCGGGTTTCTCTCCCCTGACCTTGACCAGTGAAAGGAACTTCTTCCTGAATGCGGGTTTGTCGAGGACTCCGTGGATGTAGGTTCCGTAGATCATCTCATCCTCTCTGAACGAACCTTCCACCTCGCCCTTCCTTCCGAAGTTGGTGATGTTGAACAAGGGCTTCTCCTTCACATCGGACATGCCCATGTGGATCTCGTATCCTTCGACCTCTCCCTCGCCGGTGACGAGTTCGGCCTTATCGCGGATTATCCTCTTGTCGTATTCCTCGAAATAGGATATGTTGTTGAAAAGACCCAGACCCTTATAGTTGCCGGGCACCTTTCCTTCGATTCCCTTGGGGTCGCGGATCTCCGCACCCATCATCTGATAACCGCCGCAGATTCCAAGGATGGGGACCTTGCCCTTCATGCTCTTGATGGCGTCCGCGATTCCGGTGGAGACCAGCCATTTGTAGTCGTCCACGGTGTTCTTGGTTCCGGGAATGACGATCGCATCGGCGGTGGTGATGTCCTCGGGACAGTCTGCGAATACGATGGTAGTGTCCTCGGTGTAAAGGGGATCCAGGTCGGTGAAGTTGGCGATCCTGGGCAGTTTGACCACTGCGATCCTCATGGAGCCGTTTCCTTTAGTCTTGACGCCCCTGAACGCCTCGGAATCCTCCTGGGGCAGCTGGACATCCGCATGGGGGATGATTCCCATGACGGGGAGTCCGCACCTCCTTGCGAGCTCGTCGGCTCCCTCCCTCATCTTCTCGGGGTCTCCCCTGACGTTGTTGAGTATGATTCCCTTAATTCTCTTCCTATCCTCTGGAGGCAGAAGTTCGACGGTTCCGATGGCATATGCGAACGAACCTCCCCACTCCACGTTGACGACAAGGATGCAGTCCGCATCCGCCAGCTCGGCGGCACGCATGTTGGCGATGTCCTTGTCGTAGATGTTGATCTCGGCAGGGCTTCCCGCACCTTCCATGATGACGTAGTCGTACCTGTTCTTGAGGTAGTCCACGTTCCTCTTCACGATCTCCTTTCCGGGTCCGGGAACGAAGTCATTGTAGTATCCGGGGACGTCGTAGTCTCCGAAGGGTTTGCCCTCCACCATCACCTGGGACTCAGTGTTTCCCTTGGGCTTGAGGAGGATGGGGTTCATGTGATAATCGGGAGTAGTCAGACCCATGGCCTGTGCCTGGAGCATCTGCACCATGGCGATCTCATGTCCCTTGGCGGTTACCCTGGAGTTGAGACTCATGTTCTGCGACTTGAAGGGTGCACAGAGGTATCCTTTCCTGAGCATGATCCTTCCCAGTGCTGCTACTGTCATCGATTTGCCCGCATCGGAGGTGGCACCTACCACCATGATGGCCTTTCCGGGGCGCCAGAGCTTCTCGACGGCTTCATGGAATATCTCCATCATTCCCTCGTGGTCATCCGGCTGCAGTCTTCTCTCCTTGATCTTGGGAAGTGCGAACTCGACCAGGAAGTGGCGGTGTATAAAAAGACACTCTTCGCAGGACCATACCTTGTCGGGCCTGCCCGTCTCGATGAAGTGTCCGAAACGGGGATCCTCGCAGGGATAGAACGGACAGTAGCAGAAGGTGCAGTTCTGGCCGACGAAATGGCTTGGATGATACGGGCAGGAATGATTCATACGGATGTTTCCCGCCTCAAGCTCCTCTGCGACCTTCTTCTTGATGCACTTCATAGAGATACCAGATATCGTATCAGCAACCACAATTAAATACACTTTTCAGAACGTGTTCGGCAGAGAGTTCTTACTTTCGGTCATCCCCTGATTTCCTTTATAAAGGTGAAATTCAAATCCACCTCTCATGGGATGCGGATTTTCTTTCATACACTGTGCGGACCTGCACCTTGGAAGCAGGTTCTGGGGACTTACCAACAAGGATCCCGAACTGGGAAGGAAGCTTTACCAGGCCACCTTCAGCTCGTTCTCGAGGATCGTCGACATCGGTATCGCCGAGGCCGACTTCATGGTCGTTTCCGGAGATATCTACGACGAGCTCGTGGAGACGCCACGCACACGTGCATTCTTCGCATCCGAGATGAAGAGGTTCGGAAAACCCTGCTTCATCGTCACGGGAAACCACGACCACGTGCACGGTTGGTCGGAAAGCATCCCATATCCAGAGAATGTCATCCAGTTCGGCACCGAACCAAGCAAGGCGAGACTCAGGATCAGAGAGACCCAGATCGAGATCGCCGGTGTGAGTTTCAACGGCTCCCATACCGAGGAGAACCTCGTGTCCAAGATCCGCGGAACCCCCGGAATGTTCACCATCGGCGTGGTTCACTGCTCCGTCGGATCCATCGGAGACAGCCATCCCTACGCCCCCTGCACCATGGAGGATTTCATGGGAAAGGACATCCAATACTGGGCACTGGGTCATATCCACAAACGCATGGTCCTCCGCGATTCGGAACCCATGGTGGTCTACCCCGGTAACATCCAGGGAAGGGACATAAACGAATCAGGCGAGAAGGGTTGCTATCTTGTAAGCGTCGAAGGTGGAAACATCAACACCGACTTCATCCCCACACAGGAGATCGTATGGAAAGAGGTTGCCGCGGACATCACAGGGAAATCCACAATCCAGGAACTGGTGGAGTCCGTGAAGGCCCAGATACGCGGAGACACCATCATCGCGGTCAATTTCGTGGGAAGCGGACCCCTCAACCACCTAGTCCGCAGGGATCCGCAGGACATCGTGGAGCTCATCTCCCTGGAGACGGGGTGTCCCGCCACACTCAGGAAACTTGTATGCAAATCGGAGATAGACCTCGAACAGGCGGCACAGAGCGGAACCGTCCTTGCGGACATCATCAGGTCCGCCAACAGCCTTTCCGAACTGTCCGATTACGAACTGCTGGAACTGTTGTGTTCCAAGGGTCCCGCATCGGACCTCAGACCATATCTCGAATATTACGCGAAACACGGCAAACTGCATGACCTCATAGCCGAGGCGGAGATGTCCGCCATCGACAGAGTACAGGGGGCGGAAGAATGAAGGTACGCACCGTATCCGTCGTATCCTACGTCAACATGAGGGACCGCATCTTCCAGATACAGCCCGGACTCAACGTGTTCTACGGACCCAACGAGGCGGGCAAATCCACTCTCAGATCGTTCATCACCATGACCCTCTTCCCCAAGGCGGGACTGAAATATCCCGCTTTGAAAGGAAGCGACTCCGGTGCGGCAACCGTCGTCCTCGAGGACGGCAGCGAGCTCGTCTTCGAAAGGGACGGAAAGAAATGTTCGGGACTCGGTTCGCAGATCTGCGGCATCGACGACAAGGAGTACATCTCCATCTATTCCATGAACCCCGACGACCTCCGCGATGTCAAGGGCATCGAGAAAGGGGACATCCGCAACCGCTTCCTCACCATCCCCGGCGGAACCGACCTCCCCCGTGCATATGCGGAACTCGACGAGGAACGTACCAAGCTCCTGCCCGACCTTAAGAGGTCTGACAAATGCGAGATTGCGAAACTGATCTCCATCGAACATGAGCTCAAGATGAAGGTCAGGAGTCTGCAGAACAGGGAGACCGGCGACAACAATTATGCGGAACTCTGCACCAAACGCAGGGCACTCGAGAAACAACTCGAGGAGACGAAGGTCCGTCTGAGCAACGCTGATTCCAACCGCACCGCCGCACACAAATACGAAACAAAGGCGGAGATCCTCAGGAACATCCAAAGACTGGAGGAGAAAGAGAAAAAACTCGCATATGCGGAAGGCACCGATGACAGACAACTGAGCAAACTCGAAGACGACCTCGCCAGACTGAGGAAGGAACTCAAGGACAGAAAAGCGAAAGGCGAGACCACCAGGAACAACGTGTCAAGATACGACGTCGATGCATTCCTCCGCAACAGGAGGAGGATCGAGAGCCTCGACAGGATGTCAGACGAATACGACTTCCTGGTCAGCAGCAGGAACCAGTCTCAGCCTGTCCCAACACAATCCTCCGGCTTCCCGATCATAACCGTCGCAGGTGCCGCGGTGACCGTCATCGGTATCGCCGCCGCTGTGGTGGCAAGCCCCATCGCAGGAGTTGCTATCGCTGCGGTCGGAGTGATCCTCGCGGTCATCGGACTCCGTTCGAAATCCAAACCCGCGGATGTTTCCGACAACAGGGGTTCGGACCGCCTGAGCTACATCGAGAACACCCTTTCCGATGTCGCTAAAGATGTGGGTCTCCAGCTCACCTCGTTCCATGCCGATGTGGAATTGCTCAACTCAGTCCTGAAGGACATCCTCTCCATCCAGGAGGGAGAGAACGAACTGCACGACTACGAGCAGAGGGTGAAGGATGCTGAGACCTCCCTGAAACTCTACCTTTCCGGATACGGTGGAGAGGACAAGTTCAAACAGGCCGTCGTCGACGCTGACGAACTCATCAAAGTGAGGTCGCAGCTCACTGCATTAAGGGAGAGCGTCGAGACCATGGGCGATGCACCTCTCGACACCGAGACCGCGGATACCGAATACAGATATGCACAGGAGATGTTCGACGCGATCAACAGGGACCTTGCCACCGTCAACCAGGCCATCAAGGACATCACCGACGACATGAGCGTCGAGGATGCCATGACCGAGTGGACCGAGGCGGACTCCGCAGTGTACGACGCCACTTACAGATGGGCACGTCTGATGCTCGAGAAGATCATCCTCGACAATGCTTCATCCGACGCCT
>JAKSHV010000030.1 GCA_024399225.1 archaeon
CGATCACTTTTCACTAGATGTTATATCGTTCGGAATGTCGCGAACTTAACGTGTTGGTGCGTGTCCAATTATTCATGTTCCATCCAAATCCATGTTAAAAAACGCGTATATTGGATGGAAAACATCTTCACGTGATGACAGTTCACTTATCAACTATTGAATATGTTCGATAGCTTTTTAAATACAGAAGCATACGCGCGCTTCCGTTATCTATGCACGCTGTAATGTGTCAGAAGAAGGCGACAATACTTGTTGAGTGACTCCGAATTATACTTAGCTCTGCTTCTGCTGCCTTCTCTTATCGGCGCGCTTATTTCCGTCGTTCCCGGTAAGAAGACCGTTATCGCGAAAGCATCACTTGTGTTCTGTGCGGTATCCTGCGTGGTTGGAATCTTCGCATACACCGCTAACTACCGTCTACCCCTCGAGAGCATGTCCTGGAACGTCGGGCCTCTTGCGGGAGGATATGCGGTCGCATTCGACCAGCTTTCCACCGCGATGATGTGCATGTCCTCGGCCGTGTATTTCCTTGTAATCCTGCATATGCTCTCCTGCACCGAGAGCTGCGACAAAGGTATCTGCGGACTGATCTGTGTCCTTTTCATGGCCATCATGCTTGCCATGTGTGCCGACTCCGTGATCCTGCTCCTCGTCTCCTGGGAACTCGTCACCCTGACAACCTTCCTTATGACCAAAGGCGCCGATGAGGTCTACAGGTGGAGGTACTTCACCATCACCCACTTCGGAGGACTCATCATCATGTGCGTCTTCGCCGCACTGTGGTATCTGTACGGAACCGGAACCCTGTCGGCGATGACCGGACTCGGATCCATCACCGGTTCCCTGGTGTCAGCAGGACTCATCCTCCTTCTTTTCATCGGATTTGGAACCAAACTCGGACTCATGCCCTTCCACGCATGGATGCCCGATCTCTACAACTCCGCACCAATCCACTCCGTCACGCTTCTTTCCACCGTCTGTTCCAATGTGGCGATCCTTCTCCTCACCAAATCCGCTTTCCTGTGGATCGGTGTCCCCGAGAACGCCTTCCTTCCGGGAATAATCATCATACTCGCATCCCTCGGTTCCATCTGGGGTGCGATGGAGTCTCTCATCCAGACCGAGCCCAGGCGTATCCTTGCATACTCCTCCATGGAGAACATGTCCATGGTCATGCTCTGTCTTGCGATGGGAATCCTCTTCGAGGTGGAGTTCGACGGAGTGCTGACCACCATGGTCCTCGCCGCAGCCATCCTGCACACAATCAACCACGGATTCTTCAAGTCCCTCATGCTCCTCAATGTCGGAACCATCGAGAAGCTCACCGGGGAGAAATCCATCAGCAGGATGGGCGGACTAGCACTCTATCTGCCCCTTCTTTCCCTGTTCGCATTCGTCGGAACACTCGCCCTTGCCGCGATCCCTCCCATGAACGGATTCGTCAGCGAGTGGCTCATGATCAAAACCGTCGTACTCGCGGGAACCGGCGAATCCTTGCTCAACGTCGCACTGCCCCTCATCGTCGCAGTGCTCGGAGTCTGCGGAACCATGGCCGCCGTATCCTATGCAAGACTCTACGGTTTCGTCTTCCTGGGACGTCCCCGTTCCGAGTCCATGAAGAACTCCAGGAAGATGGGCAAGGCACTTGCACTGCCCCTTGCGGTTCTTTCCGCAGGATGCATCCTCATCGGACTCTTCGCCATCCCCATTATTGAGAAGATCTGTGTAGCAATCCCTGCATCCGTCCACGCAGGTCCTGTGGACACCCACCTTATCTCCGATTCGATGGATCCCGCGATGATTGCGGTATTCCTTGCAATCGCAGGACTTGTCATCTACCTCCTGTTCAAGGTTTTCAAAAAGAAGAAGACCGTCACCCCCACCTGGGACTGCGGTACCGAACTCAATGAGGTCATGCAGTACTCCTCCGAAGGATTCTCCCAGCCCCTCGTCCGTGTGTTCCACCCCTTCTACGGCGACACCGTCGAGGTCAAGGATGTGTCCGGAGGAACCGATTCCTACAGGATCCACTTTAGCGAACCCTTCATCAAACACATCCTCGTTCCTCTGGGAAGGGCGGTGAACACCCTCTCCCTCCGCGTCGAGAAGATGCAGAGCGGAAACATCCAGGCCTACCTTGCCTATCTGCTCGTAACCCTCATTGTATTCCTTCTGGCGGTGAGGTTCATATGATGTCCCTCGTCGTCTCCGCGCTCCAGGCCCTGTTCCTCATGGCTATCGCACCCCTCATCACCGGTCTTGTGAAGAAGTTCAAGGCCTACATGCAGCACCGCAGAGGGGCCAGCATATTCCAGCCTTACTGGGACCTTGCCAAACTGCTCAGGAAGGATGAGACCGTCTCTGAGAGTGCATCCGTGCTCTTCCGTGCGATCCCCTTCATCTGTATGGCTACCATGACCCTACTCGCATTCATGGTGCCCGTGTTCTATGCAAGCATCCTTGCACCCTATGGAGACATCATCACTCTTGTCTATCTCTTCACCCTGTACAGGTTCTGTATGGTCCTCGGAGGTCTGGAGGGAGGTTCCGTCTTCGGAGGAATGGGAAGCAGCAGGGAGATGATGATGTCCGTCCTCATCGAGCCCGCGCTCCTTCTTTCGCTGATGTCCCTTTGTGTGCTCAGCAACAACGGAATCGACATATCCGAGATCCCCAGACTCCTTATCGACATGGGTGTGGCCGCCTTCTGCCCCGCACTTCTGCTTGCGGCTGCATCATTCGCCATCACCCTTGTGGCAGAGAACGCAAGGATACCTTTCGACAATCCTGCCACCCATTTGGAGCTCACCATGGTTCACGAGGGTATGCTCCTCGAGTACTCCGGAAGGGGACTCGCACAGATGGAGTACTCCTCCGAACTCAGGCTCACCATCTTCATGGCGATGCTCGGTTCCATGTTCTTCCCCTGGGGAATCTCCGTAACCCTCGAACCCCTTGACCTCCTCATCGGATTCGCCGCAATCTTCGCGAAGCTCGTGTTCTTCGCATTCGTACTCGCCGTTCTTGAGAGTTCCATCTCCAAGTCCAGATTGTTCAAGACCCCCAACCTCCTTACGGCATCGTTCGTACTGGCACTGTTGGCGATCATTTCCCTATACATTCTCTGAGGTGCAAAAATGGATCCAGTACTTTACGAAAACATCATCGATGTGTGTGCCATCCTGATGCTCCTCCTTTCCGTCCTTTCGATCACCACCACCCGCATGGGAAAGCTGGTTCAGCACTTCGCCATCCACTCCCTGGTGCTGGCGGTCATCGCGTTCGTCGTCGCATATTACACTGGGAAATACGAGATCTACTTCACCTTCGCACTGACCCTGGTGCTCAAGGTGTATGTCATCCCCAAGTTCCTCAATTACACCATGCACAAGATCAATGCGGAAAGGGAGATCGAACCTCTGGTCGGAATTCCCGGAAGCCTGCTGATCTGCACCGCACTCATACTGATATCGTATCTGGCCGCCGAACCCATGGTGCAGTCCCTCGATGCACTCGGAAGCACCTGCTTCGCGGTGTCGCTCTCCATCGTCCTGATCGGAATGTTCATGATGGCATCCAGGAGGAAGGCGCTCACCGAGTCCATCGGCCTGCTTCTTGTAGAGAACGGACTGTTCCTCGGAACCCTCACCATCTCCTACGGAATGCCCCTTGTCGTCGAGTTCGGAGTGTTCTTCGATGTCATCATCGCAGTGGTCATCATCGGAATCTTCGCATACAGGATCAACCGTACTTTCAATTCCGTGGACACCACCTTCATGAGGAGGCTGAAAGATGATTGATGTCGAACTGATCCTCCTGATCCCGGTCATCAGCGGAATCCTCTGCTTCCTGTCCCCCAGGGAGCACATCATCTCCTGGATCTCCATCCTTGTTTCCGCAATCGGAACCGGATTCACCTTCTGGGTATGCGGCCCCGTCTTCCTTGACGGAACCGTAATCGAGTACAGTATCTGGTATCTCGACGCCATGTCCGCATTCTTCATGATGATCACCTCCGCGGTGGCGTTCATGGTCGCACTGTATTCCAGAGGATATCTCGGACTGGAGAGGGAGGAGAAGATCCTCAAGACCGGTTCGGAGAAGTTCTACTATCTCTACCTGAACCTCTTCGTCGCGGTTATGCTTGCGGTGTACTGCGTCTCCTCGGTCGGAATGATCTGGATCATCATCGAGATCACCACACTGATCTCCACATTCCTTGTCGGATTCTACCACGATGATAAATCCACCGAGGCCGCTTGGAAATATCTCATCATCTGTTCCATCGGAATCACCCTGGCACTTATCGGAATCTCCCTCGTGTACGCATCCTCCTACGGTATCGTCGAGGAATCCGAGGCACTCAACTGGAACGTCCTCATGGCCAATGCGGAGTTCCTCGATCCTGCCATCCTCAAGACCGCCATGGTGTTCATCATCATCGGATTCGGTACCAAGGCGGGATTCGCACCCATGCACACCTGGCTTCCCGATGCACACAGTCAGGCACCCACCCCCGTGTCCGCACTCCTTTCCGCAACCCTGCTGAACTGTGCACTCTACAGCATCCTGAGGTTCTACACAATCTCCGAGATCACCATCCCCGGCTACGCATCGACCCTGATGCTGATCTTCGGATTCCTCTCTCTGTTCATCGCATCCATGTTCATCCTCAACGCCAAGGACATCAAGAGGATGCTCGCATACTCCAGTATCGAGCACATCGGACTCATCACCATCGGATTCGGTATCGGAACCGACCTTGCCATCTATACTGCACTTTTCATGGTCATGGCCCATTCCCTCACCAAGCCCATCCTGTTCTTCTGTGCCGGAAACATCATGCAGGCATACGGAACCAAGGACATGTCCGTCGTCCGCGGACTTGCAACCAAGCTTCCCTTCACCGCCACCATGCTGTCCATCGGTACGCTCGCCATCGTCGGTATGCCGCCCTTCGCGGTCTTCATGGGGGAGTTCTCCCTGTTCATGGCGATGATCGACAGTGGAATGTGGTGGCTCGCCGGAATCGCAGTGGTGCTCATCATCATTATCTTCTCCGGTTTCGCAAGGCACATCTACCCCATGCTTACCGGTGAGACCGACAAGGAGGTACACTATTCCAAGGACGTCACCAGGTACATCCCCTTCGTGGTGCTTGCCGGTGCGATCCTGGTGTTCGGACTCTACATGCCCGAGCAGATCGCCGACGGCCTTGCCGGAATCGTTAACGACATCTTCGGAGGTTCATTATGATCACAGAGATCCACATCGGAATCTCCTCCCTTGCGGAGAAGATCGCAGAGAAACTCTCGGAAGGCTACGGCCTCATGTGCATGTACGCCAATGAGAAAGGTGCCACCGAACGTTCCATCAGGACCCTTCTCAGGAAGGATTCCGACATTATCACATTCTTCACCGTCATCGAGGGAGACTCCTACGGGGCCATCTCTCCCGCCGTGCCTCAGGTCCGTCCATATGAGAGGGAGATGCACGAGATGAGCGGTCTGATCCCGGAGGGGCTTACCGAGAAGTTCGGTCCCCAGAGGCTTCAGTGGGCTTACAAGGATGCATACCCTCTGCAGAAGGCACCCCTTCCCGAAGAGAGGATATTCCACCCTATGCCCGACAACAGGATGGAGGGTGACGGAGTCTTCGAGATCCCCGTCGGACCCGTCCACGCCGGAATCATCGAGCCCGGACACTTCAGATTCTCAGTTGCGGGTGAACCCATCCTCAAGGTCAGGACCCACTTCGGTTACACCTATCGTGGAATCGAGAAGCTCATGGAGGGACGTTCCGATTCCGACCGCACCAGGCTCATCGAGCGTGTCTCCGGAGACACCGCGGTCGCCAACGCATTGGCCTACGCACATGCCATGGAGGGCGATACAGAGGTCCCCGAGCGTGCCAGGTATCTCAGGACCATCTTCGCCGAACTCGAGCGTATCTACTGTCATTTCGGAGATATCAGCGGAATCGCACAGGACACCGGATTCTCCGTCCCCGCCGTATTCGGAGCGGGAATCAAGGAGAAGATCCTCCGTCTCAACGAGATCGTCGGAGGCCACAGGTTCCTCATGGGAACCATTGTGCCAGGCGGTGTTAGGAGAGATATCTCCGACGATTCCCTGAAGGCCATTCAGAACCGTATCCTGAAGATCAGTTTCGACATCGAGGAACTCGTTGGAATGATGGAAGGATCCTCCTTCCTCATGGACCGTGTGGAGACCACCGGAATCCTATCTCATCAGGATGCTCTCACCTACCGTGCACTCGGGCCCGCAGCCAGGGCAAGCGGTGTCAAGACCGATGTAAGGAAGGAACTTCCCTACGATGCATACGGTGATGTCGGATTCCGTGTGTTCACCCGTGACAAGGGCGATGTATATTCCCGTATGCTCGTGAAGGCAGGAGAGATCGTCGAATCCACCAGTATCATCAACCAGTGTCTTGACAGGATCAGACCCGGCCCCCTCAGAGCGGAGGTCACCCCCTCCGAAGGTCTGGGTCTTGGTATCGTAGAGGCACCCAGAGGAGAACTCGTGCACTCGGCAGAGATCTTCAACGGAGACATCTGGAGGTACAGGATCAGGGATCCCTCCTTCATCAATTGGCTTGCACTGGAGAGGGCACTTCCCGGCAACATCGTCGCGGACTTCCCCCTCATCAACAAGAGCTTCAACCTATCCTACAGCGGAAACGATCTTTGAAAGGTGGCGGAAATGTATCAAAAATCACTCAAGAACCTTGTATCGGATGCAAAACCCGTCGAACCCTACGATATCATGGAATCAAAGAGGCTCAGTATGCCTTCTCCTGATTCCGGATGCAACTGCTGCGGAAAATGCGTGAAGGCATGTTCCGGAAAGGCGATCTCGATCAAAGACGATGTATGGTCCATCGATCTCGGAAAATGTGTCTTCTGCCGTGATTGTTACGAACTCTGCGAGCATATGCAGGAGGAGGATGCACCCCACTATGCACTCCGCCGCGAGGATCTTGTTTTCAAAGCAGGGGAGAAGAAGGATGTCGAAGGCAGACTTCCCAAGGAGAAGGTACGTGCCGTCAGGGGTTCCGTTGCGATCAGGGAACTCGATACCGGTTCCTGCAACGCATGTGAGAGCGAGGCCAATGCCATGGGAAACAAGTACTATGACATGGAGAGGTTCGGAATCAAGGTCACACCTTCCCCGAGGCATGCCGATGCACTTCTTGTGACCGGCCCTATGACGCGCAATATGCTAGTTGCCGCACAGAAGACCTACAACGCGGTCCCCGACGATAAACTCGTCATCGCCTGCGGAACCTGTGCCATTTCCGGAGGACTGTTCGTTAAAGGAGATGTGATCGGAGAGGGAGTGAACGACACCCTTCCCGTGGATCTCTACATCGTCGGCTGCCCGCCCACTCCCAACGGAATGGTAGTATCACTGATCAAGGCACTGGGTCTTCGTCACTGAAAACAATCACGCAGATGGGGTCCGCCCCATCCGCATTCTTTTTCTAACTTACTGGACGATGGTAACGACGCACTTTGCGTCGCGTACGACGGCATCGGAGACGCTTCCGATGACGACACGGTCAAAGGCGCTCTTGTTCTGGGCCCTTCCGACGACTATCATATCGCACTCGAACCTTTCCGCGGCTTCGAGGATGCCTTTCCAGGGGACGCCTGCGGAGATGACGGTCTGGAGGTCTGCTCCCTTCTCCTCACCGATGGCCTTGGCCTCGTCCATGTACCTGTTGACCACTTCGAGTTCCTCATCGGCATCGAGCTGGTCCTTGGAAACGATGGCGGAGAATACGTAGACCTTGGTCTTCCTGAGAATGGATTCCTCGATAGCGTAATTGAGTGCTTTCTTGGTCTGTTCCTTTCCGTCGTATGCTACAAGTATAGCCATGTTTCTCTGAGGGTGTTGAGTTTTCCGACCTAGATATATCTAGCGTTTTGGTTGACCTAACAACCGAAGAATTATATTGTCCGTATCGATGGCAAGTTTATGGACTGGGTGCTTCTGGGTATTCCCTTAGGTATTGTGATGCTTTATTTCGGTTCCGACTGGCTTGTCAAAGGTGCCAAGAATCTCGCATTACGTCTCGGAATCGCACCCTTTGTCGTTGGACTTACCGTTATCGCATTCGGATCCTCTGCACCCGAGATCATCACCGCTGTTGTGAGTTCGGACACTCCCGATATCGTTCTCGGTAATGCATTGGGAAGCAACATCGCCAATGTCGGTATCGCCATCGGATTGGCTGCATTGGTGTGTCCCATGGCCGCCGTTTACAAGAGCATGAAGGTGGAGATTACTGCGATGATCATCGCGTCATTGGTTGTCTTCGCCATGGCTCTCACCGGAACCATCGGACTCGTGTTCGGAATCATTCTCTTGGCATTCCTGGTCGGATTCCTCGTTCTTGTTTACATGATGAAGAAGAATGATACAGCTGGTCAGGCAGCATACACCGATGATGTGGAAGATGATGGTATAAAAGGTTCATATCCAATCCTTCTGGCACTTATCGCTATCGGTCTTGTGCTCCTCTACTACGGAGCAACCTTCTTCGTCGACGGTGCGACCTGCCTTGCCAAGATGATCGGCATCTCCGATCTCCTTGTAGGATTGATCATCGTTGCTATCGGAACCTCCCTTCCCGAGATCTGCATCTGTCTTATTGCAGCAAAGAAAGGAGAGAACGAACTCGCTGTTGCGAACATCGTCGGAAGCAACATATTCAATGCAACCGCCGTTCTAGGAACCGGTGCGGTACTTGCCAATATCTCGGTATCGGACACCGTTCTGATGTTCCATCTGCCCGTTATGATTCTTCTTTCAGTGATGCTCTATGCAATGGTGCGTTTCAAAAACAACATCAGCAGAGTATCCGCAGTGATGCTGATGGGAGTATACGTCGCCTATCTGGCATTTATGGTTGCAGTGCCCTCTCTCGCAATGTGAAAAGAATCAAGAGGGCTCTTCGTCACATTGAGTGGGTACGACAAAATACCCAGATTGTCAAAAAACATGCTAACTGCAGTCTTGCACCTTAAATAGTCCAAATGCAAGAACAACATTATGTCGAACTACCTCTGCACCGAGCTTTTTCTTGCTCCCCACGCCGAACAGGCGAAGGAGCTTGCGAAGCTGCTCGCTGCATGCAGGATCACCGCCAACGAACTCAACGAGTTCGGAAGGGACATCATAACCGGCAATGCGCAGGAAAGGGAACTTGCCGGGAAACTGATGGAGGAAGGTATCGACTATCAGCCCCATATCATGAAGTTCCCCGGTCAGTTCGATTTCGTCAACAAGGCAAGGGAGGTCAGGGAGACCAACCTCTGGATGCGCGACCTTTATGCGACCTGCATCAACGCAGCAGGGTGGGACGTCTATGATAATTTCCAGGACTACTTCCGCAGGAAAAAAGCAGGTATCGACTGCGGACTTCCGAGATTCAAATCCGCATCGAGGTATGATACCTTCAGATATCCTGCCTACGGACAGTACGAGGTCACCGAGGAACTCAACAAAGGAAAAAACGGCTCCAAGATACATCTCGGTGGCATCGGGGACATCAATGTCATCAACCCCAAGTGTGCAAGAGGAATTCTCAGCAAGGGTATCCCCAAGCAGGCCATCGTGAAGAGATACAAAGGATATCACAAGAACAAGTGGTCCGTCATCATCTATTACGATACCGTCGAACCCAGGAGTTGCGGGGAACTCCGCGAGTTCCCCCGTACTCCCGCATCCATAGATATCGGTGCGAGGAAGAC
>JAKSHV010000031.1 GCA_024399225.1 archaeon
AGCAACCGCATACCCAGCCGCTGACACCAACAAGTACGCTCCCGAGTTCACCTTCAACAACGGATTCGTGATGTCCGCAACAGACTTCACCACCGCATACGGAAAGTCCATCAGCGAGGGAACCTTCAACTTCGAGGACAAGAACCAGATGCCTGTCACCGCAGTCAGGAGCGGTTCCGATGTCACCGTAACCTACGATGTCGCAGTCGACAACGAGTTCACCCTCGTCGACTCCGCACTCGGAAAGGTCGTCATGAAGGTCACTGCAATCACCGACAACGTCGTCACCTACACCCTCACCGCCACCGGACTCGCAACCGGATCCGATGTCACTGCAGATGGTCACACCGTTCCCGGAATCGAGATGATCTGTCTCTCCGTCATCAACTCCAACATCAACATCCTTGGAGTCAACGGAACCGAGGTTGTCTACAACAACAACGGTGTCACCGACGGAAAGGATTCCACCATCTACAACCAGGACCTTTACTTTGTCATCAAAGTAATCTCCAAGAACTGAAACAATCAACCGGGGAGAAATCCCCATTTCTCCGGCCGGATCCCGGAAACGGGATCCGCCACTTTTCAAAATCCCTATCTATAACAATAGTGATTTCCGCTTATGGAGTATCACGCCACCGGCTGCATCCTCTGCGGTTCGCCCCTGAAGTATTTCGATGTTCAGCGCATGCAGGAATGTTCGCTCTGTCACAGACAGGTCCTTTCCAACGCATGTTGCGAGGAAGGTCATTTCATCTGCGACAGATGCCATGCGGGTGCCGCCGTAGATATCTCTCTTGATATCTGTATGAAATCCATTTCCACGGATCCTGCAGAGATCCTCACTGCGCTGATGTCCGTGTCCGGAATCCACATGCATGGTCCGGAACATCACGTCCTTGTCGGTTCCGCATTGTTAGCAGCCTGCCGCAACGCCGGTGCCGAGATCGATATGCCCAAGGCGATACAGGAACTCCGCAACAGGGCCGGAATGGTCCCAGGAGGAGCCTGCGGTGCGTGGGGCACATGCGGAGCAGCCGTTAGCTGCGGAATTGCCTACAGCGTCCTGCATAAGACCTCTCCATTATCGGAGGAGTATTGGGCATTGGGTAACAAACTGACTTCGGAATGCCTCTCCGCCATTGCAAAACACGGAGGTCCCAGATGCTGCAAACGTGACGGTTATTCAGCACTCATCGCAGCATCCGATTTCATCAGGAAGCATGACGGGATCAAAATCAAAGTCGCCAAGAAGCCCGTGTGCATCTTCAACCAGAACAACCATCAGTGTCTCGGAAAGAAGTGTCCCTATCATAAGGGATAAGGTGGAGAGAACGGCCTTGCGGCCATTCCCTCTCAGAAGATTTTGTTGAACTTGACAAGGGCATCCTTGGGATTTTTACCGAAGATGTTTACCTTGGGGTTCTTTCCGTCGAGGTCGGAGACCACGTCGGGGAACTTGCCGTGTGCCTCGATGGTCGCACGGAAGGTCTTGGAGATGTTCTCTCCGTTCTTCCTCTTGATGGGTGCGACGTCGAGTCCCGCCTTCTCGAAGTCCCTGATCAGTGTCTTGTCGGCACCGGTCTCGAGGACGCACTTGATGTCGGGGTTGGTCTTCATGACCTCCATGAGGACATAGGAAAGGTGTTCTGCGGCACCGTACTTGACGGGTCCGCCGAGTTTGACGTTGTCGCGGCTTACGGTCATACGACCTTCGACTGCGGCGATCTCCTCGGGACCTTTCGCGTTCTTTTTGGCGTAGGCCATGTTCATTCCGTTCCTGGGGACCAGGTCTAGGGGGATGGTCTCGGAGAGTTCCTTGACTGCCTCGTCAAGGTCCCTGAGGATGTCCACCTTGATGGAATCCTCCTTCTTCGCCATCCTTACGATGGGGTTGACCACGGGAACTCCCTTTCCGATCGCATACTGGGTCTGGATGGAGTTCTGGATCATCTTCCTTGCCTCGTGCACGGCGGTGACGAGGTCGAGACCGTTGGCCATGTTGGCAGCGATGTATGCGGAGAGCACACATCCGGAACCGTGGCCGGAGGTCTTCAGACGGGGGTTCACGATCTCGGTGACTCCGGAGGAGAGATACAGGTAGTCGATGACACTTTTGCCGGCCATGTGGCCGCCTTTCAACAGAACGGATGAACCGTCCCTGCCGAGCATTTCGCAGGCATATTCTGCGTCATCCTCGGTCTTGATATCAAACCCTGTGAGCTGTTCGGCTTCGTGTCTGTTAGGCGTAACCAGCGCACATATGGGAAGGAGTTTTTCCTTAAGCGCACGGAGGTAGGTCTTGTCGCAGAGGTCGTCTCCGACGGTGGCTACCATGACGGGGTCGACGATGAGGGGGATCTCGTAGTCCTCCAGGGTGTCGGCCACCACGCCGATGATCTCGGCGCTGTATAACATGCCGGTCTTGACTGCTTTTACATCACAGTCCGACAGTACAGCATCTAGCTGGGCCTGTACTGCGTCGGCCGACATAGGATAGATTGCACTGACACTGCTTGTATTCTGTGCGGTGACAGCGGTGATGACGCTAGCGGCGTGGACGCCAACGGAGGACATTGCCTTGATATCGGCCTGGATACCGGCACCTCCCACTGAGTCGGAGCCTGCTATTGTTAATGCGGTTCTCATCATCTTCCGAATAGGGTAATTGAATAATAAACCGTTCGACAACTGCTTGTCCCAGTAGGGGGAAGAACGGTCATCATACGACGGTTGCAGAACCACAAGACCTAATATAGGCGTTCAACATTGTTCGTGCATGGCAAAATCCAGCGTTCATTTTATTCTCAAGGGCGGAAGCGATTACAAAGACCTCGCTCCTGTGTTCCAGGATATCCTCATGACCGTTTTGGAAGAGGCAGACCAGGTTCCCGAGGAAGAGGAGTTCACCATGATCCTCAATCTCAACCTCGATGACCTGAACCAGAACCGCAAACCTGAGGGATACATCAGGAAGGCAAGGGCAAGGATCGTTTTCCCCCTCGACCGCAAGGAGTTCTACGTTCAGAGCTACAGCCCCAAGGTCATCCACCTCGACGACCTCAGGTCCAAGATCTCCAAGATCCTCGACGGTGCTTCCGTCAAGTACGACATCACCGAGGACGACGACATCAAGTTCGACCTCAAGTGAGCAAATAACATTTACGGCGGAGGCAACTCCGCTTCCTTTTTCACACAATCTTTTCGGAACGATACTCCATCAACGTGGTATCGATCCATCTGCCGAATTTGTCCTTGGCAGGCCTGTCCCTGGTTCCGATGATCCTGAAACCACATTTCTCGTGAAGGTGTATGCTGGTCCTGTTTGATGAGAAGATGATGGCGTAAAGAGACCAGTATCCGTGTTCTTCGGATTCCTTGATGAGTTCCTTCAGGAGCTTGGTACCGATCCCTTCTCTCCTGTGTGCACGGTCGACGTAGATGCTCTCTTCTACGGAACCCCAGTAAGCGGGAGTACCGGACATACTGCCGATAACGGCGAATCCGAGAACCTTTCCGTCTTCCTCGTAGATCAGTCTGCAGCATTTCTCATGGGAACTGTCCCAGGATTCGAACGAAGGTACGTCGGTTCTGAATGTGGCATCGCCTGCCTCTATACTTTCTCCCCATATCCTGGAAACTTCAGCCCAATCCGAATCGAGCATCTGCCTGATCATGAGAGGTCATCGAAATGTTGTAGAAAAAGGTAGACCGACCAGTCGGGTCCCATCTCCTGACTGGTTGGTCTGACCAATAAGTCCGACCAGACAGTGCGGTCCCATCTCCAGACTGTCTGGTCGAAAGACGCGAACCACCGGATAGGATGGATGTGGATAGATGATTCGCTTCTGAAACTAGATATGCGCTTATAGTTTATATAATTTGCTAAAAGTGAAATAGCAATTGTTTTCTATTTTGTATATAGCAAATAAAAAATAACTAAAAAACGGGATGAGCCAGATAATCAAATTAATGAATCAGATGAGAGACTGAAAATCTAGGTCAGTAGAACATCAAAGTTCTACTTGGGAAATGATTCGGCAGTGTGAAAAAACGAGAGAAAAGGAAGGTGCAGGGCCGGAGCCCTGCTGTAGTTTGATCACTGGGTGAGAAGAAGTTCCCAGCACTTCTGGTAGAGCATGTCCTTCTGCCTGACGTCGGTCTCGCGGTTGAAGAGATCCTGCAGGGAGATGGCAAGCTGCACGTCGGTGGATGCGGGGGAGGTTCCTCCGTAGGAGTCCCTGCGGTCGACGCATGCCTTGACGGAAAGTGCCTTGAAGACATCCTCTTCGATGAGAAGGGAGTAGCTCCTGAACTGCTCGAGGGTGAGGTCGTCGAGTGCGATCTTCTTCTCTTCGCAGAACCTGACTGCCTCTCCGACGATTCCATGGGCCTCCCTGAAGGGGATTCCCTTGGTGACGAGATAGTCTGCAAGGTCGGTTGCGTTGATGAATCCCTTCTTGGTCGCTTCGAGCATGTTGCCGTCGTTGATCTTCATAGTGGCGACGACCTTTGCCATGATGTTGGCGCAGTCGGTGACGGTCTGGAGGGAATCCATGACTGCCTTCTTGTCCTCCTGGAGGTCCCTGTTGTAGGAAAGGGGAAGTCCCTTGGTGGTGACGAGCATGGTGACGAGGCTTCCGATGACGGAACCGGTCTTACCCCTTACAAGCTCGCAGATGTCAGGGTTCTTCTTCTGGGGCATGATGGAGGATCCGGTGGAGTACTTGTCATCCATGGTGACGTATCCGAACTCCTGGGAGGACCAGTAGACCAGCTCCTCGCAGAGGGAGGACATGCTGATGGCCGCCTGGGAGGCGTCGAATGCGAGCTCGGTGACGAAGTCCCTGGAACCTACGGTGTCCATGGAGTTCTCGGTGGGTTCCTTGAATCCGAGGAGCTCTGCGGTGAGCTTCCTGTCGATCCTGTAGGTGGTTCCTGCGAGTGCCGCGGATCCGAGAGGGCATTTGTTGAGCCTCTCGATGGCATCCATGAACCTGTCTGCGTCCCTTCCGAACCTGAATGCGTGTGCGAGCATGTGCTGCGCAAGGGTAACGGGCTGGGCGTGCTGCATGTGGGTGAATCCGGGCAGCACGGTCTCGGTGTGGGCCTTTGCCACATCCTGAAGGGATGCGATGAGCCTGTCGATGGCATCGACTGCGTTCAGTGCGGCATCCCTGATGTACATCTTGAAATCGGTGGCGACCTGGTCGTTCCTGCTCCTTCCGGTGTGGAGTTTTCCTCCGGCGGGGCCGATCATTGCGGTCAGTTTGACCTCGATGTTGGTGTGGATGTCCTCGAGGGTGTAATCCATCTCGAGTTTGTCATCCTTGAGCATCTGGGCGATCTCCCTGAGTCCCTTGGTGATTGCGTCAGCATCCTCGTCGGGAATGATCTTGCATGCCTTCAGCATGCGGACGTGGGCGAGGGATCCCATGATGTCGTAGAACGCCATCCTGGAATCCACGTCGAGGGAGGAGGTGAACTGGAGGGTTCCCTCGTCCATTCCTTCCTCGAACCTGCCTGACCAAAGTGCCTTTCCAGCCATTTCAATCACTGTTTGTCGGTTTTGTGTGCCCTGGCAGCGGTCTGGTCGGGAAGTCCCCAGACGTAGATGAATCCCATTGCGGCGTGGTGGTCGAAGGTGTCCTCGGTGTCCTTGGAGTAGGTTGCGAGTCCGGTGTCATAGAGTGAGGTGGGGGATTTCCTTCCGACGACGGTGACGCTACCCTTGTAGAGCTTTACGCGTACGACTCCGTTGACGAACTTCTGGGTTGCGTCGATGAAGGCGTTGATGGGCTCCCTGAGTCCGCCGAACCACTGTCCGTCGTAGACCATCCTGGTGAACTTCTGCTCGATTCCCCTCTTGAAGTCGAGGACTTCGCGCTGGAGGGTCATTGCCTCGATTGCCTTGTGTGCGGTGATGATGGTGACCGCTGCGGGGCACTCGTAGGTCTCGCGGCTCTTGATTCCGACGAGCCTGTCCTCGACGTGGTCGATCCTTCCGACTCCGTTGTCTCCGGCGATCTTGTTGAGTTTCTCGATGAGTTCGATTCCGTCCATCCTCTTTCCGTCGAGGCATACGGGGATACCGTGCTCGAATCCGATCTCGACGTAGGTGGGGGTGTTGGGTGCCTGCTCGGGGTCTACGGTGTGTGCCCATACTCCTGCCGGAGGCTCGTCCCATGCGTTCTCGAGAGCACCGCATTCGCAGGATGCTCCCCAGAGGTTCTCGTCCCTGGAGAAGGGGCTGGACTTCTTTGCCTTGATCTCGATTCCGTGCTCCTCGGCGTAGTCGATCTCCTCATCCCTGGATGCGACCCATTCCCTCTGGGGTGCGAGGATCTTTAGGTCGGGGTCCTGTGCCTTGATACCTGCGTCGAACCTGACCTGGTCGTTTCCCTTTCCGGTGCATCCGTGTGCGATGTACTTCGCGCCCTCCTCGTGTGCGATCTTGACGAGGGTCTTTGCCATGAGGGGCCTTGCGATTGCGGTGGAGAGGGGGTAGATGTCCTGGTACATTCCGTTGGCTTTGACGAGGGGCCATACGTACTCCTCGACGAACTCCTTCCTTACGTCGAAGAAGTCTGCGCGGATTGCACCGTTCCTGTATGCACGCTCTACGATCTCTTTTCCATCTGCCTCGGGCTGTCCGACATCGACGGAGATTGCGACGACGTCGACGTTGTAGTTTTCCTGAAGCCAGTGGATATCGACGGAGGTGTCGAGTCCTCCGGAGTATGCAAGAACGACCTTGTCGCGCTTGCCGTTGTTAGCAGAAGTGCTGTTTGCCATGATGCTCCCCATTCATTCCCCTATTATAATAACTCCTAATGCACGTGCGAGGGGTTTGTCAGGAAAGTGACCATTCTGAGACCTGGAAGATTCCGTAACCGCTCTGTGACCGCCTGTGGTGCAAAGTCCCCCGATTCGTCCGGCTGGTCATCCTGTCGACGGCACCTCACATCACCTGCAGGAAATGGTGCTGGGTCATTCATATTTCAGGAGTTGCCGAGGCATTTATTTAATCCGTCTCCCGATACTCCTTGCGATGGAATTATCGCCTGCAGCAACAACCTATTTGGGAGAACCGTCCGAATGTATTTTTTCCGAGGGATCATGGTCCACGAAATCGAGGTAAAGGGCATCCTTTCCACCAAGAACGGGATGAACCTGTACAGAGGCTGCTCGCACGGCTGCATATACTGCGATTCCAGGAGCAAATGCTACGGATTCACGCACGATTTCGAGGACATCGAGGTCAAGAGCAACGCGTTGGAACTGCTAGAGAAGGCACTGAAGGGCAAGAGGAAGAAATGCATGATAGCCACAGGTTCCATGACCGATCCGTACATTCCGCTCGAACGGAAACTCGGCAATGTTAGGAAGGCCTTGTCGCTGGCGGAAAAGTACGGCTTCGGATTCTCACTGATAACCAAATCCGATCTCGTCCTGAGGGACATCGATCTCCTTGCATCCATAAACCGGAAGGCCAAAGCGGTGGTGCAGATGACGGTCACGACCATCAATGACGACCTTTGCAGGATCCTGGAACCGGATGTCTGCATAACCTCCAGACGTTTCGAGGCCCTGAAGCAATTACACGATGCCGGGATTCCGACGGTTGTCTGGCTCAGTCCAATCCTCCCCTTCATCAACGACAATCCCAGCAACATCGCAGGTATAGTGAAATGCTGTCATGAGGCAGGTGTGGAACGCATAATCTGTTTCGGAATGGGGATGACCCTGCGCGAGGGGAACAGAGAATACTACTACTCGAAGCTCGACGAGCATTTCCCCGGACTGAAGGAGAAGTACATAGCCAGATACGGAAATTCATATGTTGTCAGCAGTGTATACAACAACGAACTCATGCACTTTTTCGGTACCTTGTGCGACAGATTCGGCATCATACATGACAATGATGAGATCTTCCGCTACCTCTCCGAAATGGACGAGAGCGCGAAACCTGTTCAGAGGATGCTGTCGGATTTCTGATACGGGGCAATCAGCAGAGGTGCAGCCGTACCCCAGATGACGGATCCCAGTTATTCGGCATGGCCGTTCGAAAATACGCTACTTGTATGTGTAATGACGGTTCCGACATAATGTGTCTGAAATCAGACAATAGCTTTTTTAATACCCTCAAGATAGGCGCCTCTCATAATAAAGAGGTAATAAAGTGACTTACAGAGTAGGAATCATCGGAGGAACAGGCTACACAGGTAGCGAGCTTTCCCGTCTTCTTTGCAGGCACCCTGATGTGGAACTTGCTGCACTCACCTCCCGTACCAACGCGGGAACCAAGGTCAGCAAGATCAACACCTTCCTCAAGGGATACACGGACATCGAGTTCACCGAGAAGATTACCGACACAAAGGATCTTGATTTCGTCATGGTCGCAACCCCCCGCGGAGTCGCCATGAACGAGGTCCCCGCACTCATGGAGCAGGGGATCAAGTGCATCGATCTCTCCGGCGACTACCGTCTCCACGATCCCGCCGAGTACGAGAAATGGTACGGAACCCCCATGACCGACGTAGAGGGACTCCAGAAGTCCGTCTTCGGTCTTCCCGAGCTGTTCCGTGACGAGATCAAGGGAGCAGACCTGGTCGCAAACCCCGGCTGCTACGCGACCTCCGCCATCCTCGCAATAGCCCCTCTCATGAAATCCGGTCTCGTCCACCCCGATGTGTTCATCGACGGAAAGAGCGGAACCTCCGGAGCGGGAATGAAGCCCTCTGAGCGTCTTCACCACCCCACCTGCGGAGAATCGGTAATACCTTACAGTGTCTGCACCCACAGACACCAGCCGGAGATCGACATGGCGGTCGGAAAGTTCGCAGGAACCGTCCCCGACGTGATGTTCGTTCCCCACCTCATCCCCATCGTAAGGGGAATCATCTCCTCCTGCTATCTCCGCTGCAAGAAAGAGGTCACCCAGGAAGAGGTCGATGCAGTTTACGAGAAATGCTACGGAGCGGAACGCTTCGTGAACTATGTCCAGAACCCCTCCATCCGCGACGTCGTGGGCTCCAACCACGCACAGGTCGGATCCAAGGTTATGGGCGACAGGGTCGTCGCATTCGGAGTCCTTGACAACCTCGTCAAGGGTGCCTCCGGACAGGCGGTCCAGAACATGAACCTGATGCTGGGACTCGACGAGGCCGCCGGTCTCGACTTCCCCGGCTTGGGAGTGTGAAATAAGATGGTAGAGATAATCGACGGAGGAATTACAACTCCTCAGGGATTCAAGGCGTGCGGTGTACACTCCGGTGTGAAGTACCGCTCGCTCGACATGGGGCTCCTTTACTCGGAGGTCCCCGCGACCGCATTCATGGCGTTCACATCCAACAACGTCAAGGCCGCACCCGTACAGCTCATGATGGCCGACAACTCGGAGAAGCTCTCCGCGGTCATCATCAACAGCGGAAACGCGAACGCCCTCACCGGACGCCGCGGATACGAGGACGCACAGACCATGCAGAAGGCAGTTGCTGCCGAGCTCAACCTCGAGCAGAAGCAGGTCGGAGTCATGTCCACCGGACTTATCGGACGTTTCATGGACATGCAGAAGATCACCTTCGGAATCAGCAAGGCATGCA
>JAKSHV010000032.1 GCA_024399225.1 archaeon
AAGCTGGCGGTTCATCATAGTCTCCCTGTCACACATGTAACAGACATGGAACTGCATCGCTCCTGCGAACCTTGCAAGAAGGTACATAGCCAGATCCTCCGCGTCGTTGTCATCTGTCTTGGTATCCGACTGGGTTATCTTCTTGAGGTCGGGCGAATGCCCGACGATCATGTTCATGCAGAGTTCCTCTGCAATCCACTCCACATCATGGGTCTTCGATGAGTTCTCCACAAGAATCTGGTACTCCTTCCCTTCCAGGTATCCGCATACCTGCGAATACCCTTCGAGGTTCGAGGGTACGCGTTTGAAAAGCCTATTGAACTCCTTCAGAGGTTTTCCTTCCTCATCCAAGGCGAAGAAGGTAGTTGTCTTCATGTGGACATCTGCGCCGATAGCTAACATCTCTGTATCTCCTGCGCCGATAAACAAAAACGGTTAGCCCTATCATCGCTGAAGCTCAATGGGCTAAAATAGGTCCTTTCCCTTTCGGAGAAATGACTCTTTGTTTTTGTTTGTTTGGCGACACCAAATCAGAGAGTCGCTATTTTTACACGAGGGTACTTTCCCCTGTCTTCGGACAGGAGCATCATCACGTTTATTCTTGGTTAAAAACCGGCCCAAAGTTACATTGTGTCTGACTTCGGACATAGAAATTTATACTCTGTTTCAATTTACGATATTATGTCAGAACCCGTGTCAAGGGAGAGCCTCGCCGAGAGGACCAGGATCTATATCGATGCACATCCGAGCATCAAGGACTGTGTCGCAAAGGGACTTATCAACTATTCCTCCCTCGCACGTATGATCATGAAGGACCTCGAGGTCGACAACGAGGAGGCGGTCATGATTGCCTGCAGGCGTTACGCCTCCAAGCTCAGCGTCACCACCGACCACGAGCTCAGCATCCTTTCCATTCTCAAGGACAGCAGACTGGAAATGAGGACCAAGACCTGTATCGTCACCGCCAAGAACGATTGGACCGTCCTGCACAAGATGGACAACCTTTTCAAGGACATGTGGAACGAGAACTCCATCATGCAGTGCGTTCAGTCCGCATCTGCGGTCACCATCATCGCCGACAAGAGTCTCAAGGACAGGGTCATCGACACCGTCGGAAGGTTCAACCTCATCAAGATCAGGGAGAATCTTGTGGAGATCGTCGTAAAATCCCCCGAGAAGATCGTCGACACCGCCGGAGTCATCGCATACCTGATCACCAATCTCTCCGATGCCGGAATCAACCTCGAGGAGACCGTCAGCTGCCACACCGATACGATCTTCATCGTCAACGAACCGGATATGATCAACGCATATTCCGTTCTCACCAAGTGTATCCAGTCGGCCGAAGAGACCGTCGGAAACCAGTAAACTCTAACGGCGGGAAACCGCCGATCCTTTTTCACTAGTTAACCAGCTAACTGCAGTCTGTCTCTTTTAAGATGCAGATCAGATAACACTCCATTGCCTCTGCGGAAGACCTTGGTGCACCAAGGTCCACAGCCTTGGCACACCTGGCCTTCTGGCATGCAGGAGGTGAGATAATCGAGATGATTATGATCATCATTCCTCTTGTAAGAGGACTCAGGATTGTGATTATCACCGAAGAGGTGGTAATCATCATCGATATCTCGTAAGGGAATCGGTGACCAAACCCTGAACCCGCAGGGGTTCGGGTCAGACCGCCCTTAAAAGGTCGGGCCTCCAACAGGAGGCTGTCTTTCCTGCAAGGAAAAGTACTGCCCTGCAGGATATAAAATTTTGCAGATTCAATATTGCATTTCTTCCGATATGTGCAAACATTGAGGAAAATGCAACATATTGTCTAACCGTGATTTTTCATTCAGTCGTATTATATACCCCATATCCGTATACAGTATTATGAAACAGTGTATGGATGCCGATAACCTTCACAGGCGCCTCAAGAAAATCAACGGTCAGATCGCTGCAATTGACCGTATGGTTGACGAAGATGTACCCTGTGAACAGATCATCATACAGATCAATGCAGTAAAGAGTGCACTTCACAAGGTCGGACAGATTGTCATGGAAGGTCACATCCAGCATTGCGTCCGTGACGGAATCGAGCACGGTGATGCAGAGAAGACCATTGCAGAATTCACCAAAGTCATTGAACAGTTCTCAAAAATCTAAACTTTTTATCAAAACTTTTATCATTTTTAAGTTGGACGTATCTTCATACCCCCGTAGGGTATTAATATACCCCCCGTAGGTATAGGTATCACAGATATAGGTTTGTGATACTCTGATAAAGGAAGCCATCCAAGAACAACACCTAGAGTTCGCTAGCATCGTTGTAGCGGCTCTCGCCTTGATCCTTTCGATTATGATCGATATAGAATTCGCATTGCCGATACTGGTTCTGATCAGCGTCATAGCGGTTCTCATGATCTGCGTCGTATCTGGATTCAGTTCCCACGAATATTCACCAAGTGCAATGAAAGAGATCCTTCTCGTCGTGAGCACGTCCATGATGTTCATGCTGCTTCTCGGATCCCTGGCAAACAACAGTATCGCAGGATACCTCCCCTGGATATCCGTCGCGGTATGCGGACTTCCGATAGTCGTCGGAGCGGTCATCGCGGTCATCAAAGAACACGACATCACTGCAGATGTCCTCGTATCCATCGCCATAGTTGCTAGCTGTTTCATCGGAGAGATCGAGGCTGCGGCTGAGATCTCCATCATCATGCAGATCGGAGCATTCCTCGAAGAGGCTACTGTTTCCAAGGCTAACAAGGAGATCGCAGGTTTACACAGCATGAAGGTATCGAATGCTCACCTCATCAGAGATGGAAAAGAGTACAATGTTCAATTGAAATCTGTTGCTGTGGGTGATGTCGTGCGTGTCTATCCCGGAGAGATCATCCCTGTAGACGGAACTGTTGTCGAAGGGCACTCCTCTATTGATGCATCATCCCTTACCGGCGAATCCGTACCTATCGATGTTTCCGTAGGAAGCAGAGTAATGTCCGGAACGGTCAACATGTTCGGTTCGATGGATATTATTGTAGACAGGGTGGGAAAGGATTCCACCGCGGAGCGCATGGCAAGACTCCTGGACGAAGCAGATGCGGGAAGGTCGAAGATCGTCCGTACTGCCGATAAATGGGCCTCGGTTATTGTGCTACTGGCACTTTCGATTTCCATACTCACATACCTGTTCACCGGAGACGCCTACCGTGCAGTAACTGTACTGGTGGTATTCTGTCCTTGTGCCCTAATACTCGCAACCCCCACGGCAATCATGGGCGCTGCGGGAAACATGAGCCGTCACGGGATCCTCATGAAGGACGGTGGCGCAGTGGAGAGACTTGCTAAGGTTGACAAGGTGCTCTTTGATAAGACCGGAACCATCACAACCGGAATCGTGGAATGCAAAGGATTTGAATCAGTTGATGATCTCATGACTGCGGAGGAAATCGCCGTTCTCGCTTCAGCGGTAGAGGACCGTTCCGAACATCCTCTCGGCAAAGCGATTGCGGATTACTGTGTGGCTTCCGGATCGGTAGAGGAATTCGAATATGTTCCCGGACTCGGAGTCATGGGAAAGGTTGATGGAAAGGCTGTATGCGTCGGCAACAGGAGATTCCTGGAAGAGAGGTGCCCTGAGAATTTCGAAGCGGTATCCGTTGCAGCGGACCGTATTGAGGCGGAAGGTTCCATGGCCGTGCTTGTGGGTGTAGAGGGACGTTCGGTCGGAGTGGCACGTCTGTCCGATTCGGTGAAGAGCACTTCTGCATACGCCGTAAGGCACCTCTGGATGCTGGGACTCCAGCGTATACTCCTCACCGGGGATTCTAAGGAGAGGGCATCCCGCATGAGGGATGAGCTGAAGATGGACGATGCCGTGTGGGAATGTCTTCCTTCCGACAAGATGGATATCGTCTCCAAGATCGATTGTGAGGGAAACACCTGCATGATAGGCGACGGTATCAACGACGCACCCTCCCTGAGAAGGGCAGGAGTGGGAATAACCTTGGGTGGTGTCGGAAGCGATCTCGCAGTGGAATCCTCTGACATCGTGTTCATGAACGATGACCTGTCCAAGCTTCCCGCACTCATCAGACTCTGCCGCAGGACCTTGAAGACCATCAAACTGGGAATAGCGTTCTCGCTCGGAATCAATCTGATTGCAACCGTACTCGCAGTGCTCGGATATCTCGGACCTGTCGGAGGTGCACTGGTGCACAACATCGGTTCCGTGATGGTGATCATCGCAGCCGCCATGGTGCTTCGGTACGATCCTTGGAGTCCGGGAGTTCACAAGGTCCGTGGAAGTTCTGCAACATCGAAGAACTGAAAAACAGGGGCTTCGGCCCCATATTACCTCTTCTTGCCGGTTTTCTCAATCCTGCGTTGTTTCGAAAGGCTCTTCAGATTTTCAACTGCAAGGGCGGGATCCAGGGTGTGAAGTCCCCCGTAGGTCTGACGTATGATCTCCGGAGGAGCCTGTTTCAGGATATCGCGACTGTTCTCTCCTGTGAGGTAGTGCCAGTATCTGTAAATGTAGCCCATCCAGAACATGATATCAGGGGAATATCTCTCGCCTTCGTTCCCTATTTCCCCTCCATCAAGAAATGCCTCAAGGAGATATTCCTCTCCACAGTACTGCATGAAACTGTATTTCCTATCCATCTGTTCCGCTATGTACGATCTCATGAACGATTTGGCGAATTCTGCAGAAGGGAGGTAGGATGCGTTCTCGAAAAGACGTGCCTGGATGTGGACTATCTGCATTTCGATGGGAGTCATTGCTCACCCTCCAGGATCTCGTCGAAATACAATCCGTCCCTGCGGTGCTGTTTGATGATCTCCTCTGCACGTTTTCTACCTTCTTCCCTGAAACGGTCGCCTTCGTTGGAAAGTACGGAATGCTCCAGGGTGCTCAGCGTACAGCAGTCCTGGATCTTGACCTGCGAGCAGGCCTTTTCCGTAAGGCAGACCGTCTGTGTTCCGTAATTCATTGTGGATATGCATGCTACTGCTGCAGCATCAGTGATGCGGTTGTGGAAGAATTCGTCGAGAGTATAGAACAATCTGTCATCCGCTATGGGACCGATGGCAAGATCCGCCCCGAGGAGGCATCTAGAATATTTCCTGTAGATCTCGGTATCCTCATACCCGCACAGCCTGTTGCGGTTGAATGCTACGGCCATTATCCAATCAATGTCCGGTTTGAAGATCACTGAGTGAAGAGAATGTGTATCCATAGTCATTCTGTAGTATCTGGCACTTTCATTTCCTGCAACCAGCATCAACGGCTGACGGGGGTCTGATCCAAGATAGAATCCTCTTCCGAAATCACATCTGCTTCTGCTGATCGGTTTGATGTCTCCGTCGATCCCGCCTTTGGAACCGTGGTACAGGATAGTTGGGTACGAGCTCCTGTGGTGATCTATGACTATGTCTGCCAGGGGCAGAGAAAGATCCTCGCAGAGATTGACAATCTGCTGCTGAACCGCGGGCAGAGGTAACGAATGACCGTTCTCCCAGCGGTTCACCGTGGCGAATGAAACGTTCAGTCTGTCCCCGAATGCCTTCTGAGACAATCCAGTTCTCGAACGTATCTCCCTCAGCAGATCCTTCATGGCCGTAGTATAACATCAAGGATATAAAATTTTATAACAAATGTTATATGAAAACAGCATTGATGCCTTTTGATCTGCCGCGCATAGTAGAACGTTCCCTTATCCTTAATATATAAGGACCGTTACCGTACCTATTCAGCACCCGAACGGGATGCTGTAGGATTGAAACAAATGACTTCTTTCGAGGACCTTGGTATCAGCGCCAAACTTATCGACGCTATGAATGAAATGGGCTGGAGCGAACCCACTCCCGTCCAGTGCGAGGCGGTTCCGCTCGGAATCGCTGGAAACGACTTGATTGCCAAGGCCCAGACCGGTACCGGCAAGACCGGTGCATACTCCATGATCATCATGAGCAGGGTCGGAAAAGGTTCCAAGGTCCCTTCCGCCCTTGTCATCACGCCCACCAGGGAGCTTGCCATGCAGGTCGACGCGGAGATCAAGAAATTCTCCAAGTTCTCCGGCCACGTCAGTGCAGCCGTCTACGGACAGGTGCCCTACGAGAGGCAGATCAACATGCTCAGAAGGGGAGTCGACATCGTCGTCGGAACCCCCGGAAGGCTCAAGGACCTCATCGAGAGGGAGGCATTGGACCTCTCCGAAGTGAGGGAGGTAGTCCTCGACGAGGCCGACCGCATGCTCGACATCGGATTCGAGAACGAGCTCAACTTCATCATGGAACAGGTTCCCGAGGTCCATCAGACCCTCCTGTTCTCCGCAACCCTCAGCAAACAGGTCATGAGGCTTGCAAACAACATGCTCGAGAACCCTGCCGAGGTCGACATCTCTGGAGACGACCCCACCACAGGACTCACCAAGCAGTACATCATCCCCTGCAAGAGGAACGAGAAGAAGACCATCCTCTACGAACTCCTCGACAAGGGAACCCCCAAGACCATCGTGTTCTTCGCCACCAAATCCATGGTCGACGAGATCTACGACGAGATGAAATCCGACGGAGAGAAGGTCGGAACCCTCCACGGAGACATGCCCCAGAAGCTCAGGGAACGTGTCATCAATGACTTCAGGGACAACCGCATCCTCACCCTCCTGGCAACCGATGTCGCATCCAGGGGACTTGATGTCACCGATGTCGACATGGTCATCAACTACGACCTCCCCATCGATCCCGAGACATACCTCCACAGGATCGGCAGGACCGGAAGGGCCGGAAAAGAGGGAGTATCCATTTCAATTGTCAACCCCAGGGACAAAAAACTGGTCCGTATGTGCGAGGACGAGGCAGATACGGAGATGGAGAGGATCGAACCCGACGACCTCGAACCCATCGAAGCCGTCCACGAACCCGTATTCAGGGAACGCCCCAAGAAGGAAAAGAAGATGAAAGTCGAGAAGCACAGGAACAATGACAGGAGATACAGCGGAGAGAGGGAAGGATTCGCAACCCTCGAGATCAACCTCGGAAAGGCGGACGGACTCTCCCGTATCGAGATCTCCGACTTCCTCAAACAGCGTGCTTCCATCGAGGATGACGGTATCGGAAAGGTCGGACTCAAGGACGACCGCTGTTTCGTCGAGGTATCTCTCGACCACTCCGACTACATCCTCGAGAACCTGAACGGATGCGAGCTCAACGGAAAGACCGTCACCATCACCGAGGCTCCCCAGAAGCAGAAGTACCAGTCCGAGGCGGAGTCCGACGACGGATTCAACAGGCGCAGGGAGAACCGCTACAAGAACTACGAGAAGAGGAAGGCGAGGGAAGCGGAGGAGGCCGAAGAGGAATCCGAAGAGGTTGACATGACCGATTCCGAGGAATCCTTCGAAGAGGAGTTCAGGGAGGAACGTCCCCGCCGTTCCTTCGGAGACAGGCCCCGCAGGGACTACAACGACCGCGGATACGGACGCCGTGACGATCGCCGCGGAGGTTTCGGAAGGGAATGCGGATACGGACGCGACAGGGGATACGGAGACAGACCCAGGCGTGACCGTGACTTCGGTGACCGTCCCCGCAGGGACCGCGGTTTCGGAGACCGTGAGTACGTACGTAGGGACTTCGGCGAGAGGTCCGAGGGATCCGAGGACAGGCGTGAGTTCCGCGAGAGGAGGGACTTCGGTGACCGTCCCCGCCGTGAGGGTGGATTCGGACGCCGTGATGACCGTCGTGGCGGATTCGGAGACAGGCCCCGCAGGGACCGCGACTTCGGAGACCGTCCGAGACGTGACCGTGACTTCGGTGACAGGCCCAGAAGGGACTTTGAGGATCGCCCCAAGAGGGATTTCGGAGATCGTGAGGAAAGGCCCAGGTTCTCCGAACGTGGTGACAGACCCAGGCGTGACCGTGAATTCGGAGACCGTCCCCGCCGTGAGGGTGGATTCGGACGCCGTGACGAACGCCGCGGAGGTTTCGGAGACAGGCCCCGCAGGGACCGTGACTTCGGTGACCGTCCGAGACGCGATGGCGGATTCGGAGACCGTCCCCGCAGAGACAGGGATGACCGCAGAGACAGGCCACGCAGAGAGGATGCAGGCAACGGATCCAGAAGAATCAACGCCAAAAGGTATCCCTCCAACCGCGACAAGCCCAAAGACAAGAAACGCGGAAAATACTGAGGTCTGAATATGGGACTGTTCCGTAAGAAGAAGGAAGAGGAAGCAACACCCGAACCTCCCAGGCCCGTCCCGCAGAATCAGGATAATTGGCATGAATGGGCATCCTTCGCCAGGAACTCCCTGACGGAGGGCGACCTTCCCAAGGCCATCGGATACTGGTCCGATGCCATCGCCCATTTCGACAGCCAGCCCGTCCAGTATGAGAAGTTCCACGAGGAGATCATGGAACAGGTCATCGAACACATGAACGGGGAGATCAAGAAAGGGAAGGTCATACAGGCCCACCTCCTTGCAGAACTCGACAGACAGGTCTCCGAGAAGATCCCGGAGATGTGCGGAACTTTGTTCAGCGAGGATCTGTTCTATCACGTCAAGGAGAATATCTCCTCTGCAGACGGTCCCGCTTCCACTGCAAGGCTCTATGTTTGTGCGGCCTATGCTGTGCTCGGATACCTGCGTTTCGCAGCGGATATGAGTGTCTCTTCCGAGAAGTGCCAGGAGGCCGCAAAGCTTGGAAGGTACGCAAGCGAACAGTGTCTATCATATGTCAAGGGAAAGTATGAGGGCGCACTCAAACCTAAACCTGCTGCCGAGTTCGTAGAAGCTTTCGCAGTGTTCTATGATGGGGTCCAGAAAGCCCTTGATGAAGCTATTTCAACCAAGTCTTCTGAAGAATTGGAAACTCTTGTTTCTTACCGCACCGAACACGTTGTTGATCGTCTCGACAGCATCGGTGCCGCCATGCAGTACAGCATCAACGGTACTGATGCTGGCAGTCGCAAGAAAGCGAAACTGGATGCTCAGTGCTCGGCTAAGATTACCGCCTACATCGAAGCATCGATGAAACTGGCTCTATGACGAATCATGTGGGTATGACAAACCAGACAGATTGTCATAAACCT
>JAKSHV010000033.1 GCA_024399225.1 archaeon
GACTCGCTATGAAAATCATCATCGTCGGTGCCGGTAACGTCGGTCTCGCTTCGGCAAAGGCTGCACTCATCGGAAACGATGTCCATATGATTGAAAAGGACGTATCAGTCGCCGAGACAGCGAAGAGCATCATTCCCGTCTCCATTCTCAAGGGAGATGCAAGCAACCCCAACGTCCTGCGTAGCGCCATCGAAAGGATCCATCCCGATGTCGTGCTTTCCGCCGTCAAGGACGATGCGATCAACATCTTCGTCTGCATGAACTCCAAGCGTATGAACCCCAAGATCCACACCATCGCCTGTATCAGGAACCCCGAGTTCCTCGAGGCGACCGGATACGAGGGTGTGGACGTCCTTATCTCCCCCGACAAGATCTCCGTCGAGAAGATGATCAGCGTCTCGCGCCTGGAGAACGCCGTCAACCATGAGACCCTCGACATGCCGGGTTACGGACTCACCACGTTCAGGATCGAGAAGGGTCACGACATCGTCGGACGCACCATCATGAACATCGACCTCCCCAAAGACTGCGCCATTGTGTCCATCATCAGGGGAGATCTCACCATCACAGACATCGCAACCACCGAGATCCATGTCGACGACAGGATCGTCGTCTTCGGATCCTGGTCTGCTGCAGAGAAATTCAACCGCCTCATCGGAATCAAGAAGGAGGCAAGGGAGTTCGTCATCCTCGGAGCAGGAAGCGTCGGACTGTCCATCGCGAAGGTCATCTCCGACATGAGCAACAAGAACTTCGTGAAGATCCTCGACGATGACATGGAAAGATGCCGTGAGGCAGCAAAACAGCTCAGGAACGCCATCGTCGTAAAAGGAAACATCGTCGACCCCCAGTTCCTCCGTTCCGAGAGCATCGAAAGGGCGGACGCACTCATCTCCGTCACCGACATCGACGAAAGGAACCTGCTTGCCTGCATGACCGCACTCAGGCTCGGAATCAACAAGATCGTTTCCCGCTACTCCATCGAGGAGTATGAGGGAGTCTTCAAATACGCAGGCATCGAGTCCGTCGTCGGATACCACAAACTTATCATCAACGAGGTCACCAAGAACCTCAGGACCACCGAGAACGTCTCCATCCACGTCATGGAACAGGGAGACTACTTCCTCAACTTCAAACTGGACCGCAGTTCACCGCTTGTCAACGAATATTATGGTGATGTTGTCGAACCCGAGGGAGTCAACATATGCGCCATCATCCGCGAGGGCAAGACCCTCTATCCCGACCTGATGACCAGGTTCGAAGAGGGTGACCACGTCCTCCTCCTTGCACACGAACCTGACAATGTCCAACTCACCAAATTCCTCGGAAAGAAATCACCGGAGCTGTGAGCATGAACGCCCACATCGTGAGACGTATCAAACATCTGCAGAGGTGGGACAGCGGAACCATCAAGGTCCTCGGTTACATCGAACTGCTTCTTGCGCTGATCCTCACGATCACATCCATCTACGCACTCATCGCAAAAGAGGATGCGTTCCTTTACATCCCCATCATCCCCTTCGTCCTGGGTCTGGGTCTGTTCCAGGTCCTGTTCTTCTCGGCCAAGACCTCCCTCACCCCCGCTTTGGGAATCCTCCTGATTGCGGAAATGTGGGTGCTGTCTTTCACCGTCAGTGCCATCCCCTTCCTGCTGTACGGATATTCCGTGCTCGACTCCGCCTTTGAGGCGATCAGCTGTTACACCACCACCGGAGCCACCGTTATCGCCGACTTCGACGTCCTTCCGAGAAGTCTTCTCTTCTGGAGGGCGATCATGGTATGGGCAGGGGGTATCACCGTCTTGATCAGTTTCTCGTTCATCCTGCCCATGATCGGAATGGCAGGAGCCGGTCTGAACTCCAATGAGTTCGCAGGTTCCGACAGCGACAACTATTCGATGAAGATCTCCTCCGCATCGCTGAGTTTCCTCAAGGTCTACGTCCTTCTCACCGTGGCAGAGGCCATAATCCTTCTGCTCTGCGGTCTCACCGGATTCGAATCCGTGTGTATCGCGCTCGCCAACGTCCCCACCGGAGGGGTCCTTCCCAGCAACGACGGAATGATTAGTTACAGCTTCCCCGTCCAGGCGGTCACCCTGGTCTTCATGCTGCTCGGTTCCCTGAACTTCTACCTGCTGTTCCGCCTCATCTTCAAGAAGGACGGAGCGGTGTTCAAGAGCAAGGAGACCAGGTTCATGCTGAAATGGTTCCTGTTCTGTGCAGTGCTGATGTTCATCAGCTTCGCACTCAACTACGACGTGACCGGTTCCACCGACACCATCCTTGAGACTGCCTGGCACTCGCTCTATATGTCCATCTCATTCGGTACCAGCACCGGATTCACTGTCATCGACCTTGCATCCCTGCCCTACTTCGTGTTCTTCATCCTCTACCTGCTCGAGTTCATGGGAGGATGTTCCGGTTCTACCACCGGAGGTGCGAAGATCTACCGTCTCATGACCGTTAAATCCTATGTCATCAACAACATCAGCAGGGTCCTTCACCCCAACGCGGTCGTCAGCATCAGATCTGACGGAAAGAACATGAGCGACGAGGCGGTCAACTCCGCGATTTCCACTATCCTACTTTTCATCATCGCACTCTTCGTGGGACTCGGGATCGTCATGTCCCTCGAACCCGACATCGCAGATGTCCAGACCTACTTCGGTATCGTCCTCTCCGCACTCACCAACGTCGGAACCGGACCCTTCGTCAACTACGGAATCTTCACAGTGGGAACCAAGATCTTCCTCTGCTTCATGATGTGGCTCGGTCGTATGGAGCTCATCCTCATCCTTATCCTCTTCACCAGGGCGCTCTGGACCGATGTCCGCCTCAGTATGGGAAAGATGAACACGACCCAGGGTGCAAGACACCACCACAGACACAGATGAGCTACTTTTAAAAACAGAAATGATCGGGGCCGAAGCCCCCGGGAAAGGTTTTGTTCAGTCGTCCTTACAGAGTGCCAGGATCCTGAAGACTGCGGGGCTACCGGGTTCGATCTCGTTGATGGAACCGGCGGCGATCTTGGCCTCCCAGAATGCACCTTTGTCTGCGAAGGAGAGTCCGATGGTCTCGAGTGCACCGAGGTGTTTGTTCTCGATCTTGAGTGCCTTGGTGGACATTGCTCCTGCAAGGGTGGAGTTACCGGTGACCCAGCTGTAGTAGGCCATGAGTGCGTAACCATCTGCGGTCTTCTCCTTCATCTGCTCCTTGGCGTACTTGTGGGCATCCTTGTCCTTTCCGGCAAGGACGAGTGCGGAGATGTAGCACCTCCTTGCACGGTAAGTCTCGCTGTCCTTGAGGATCTCCTTTGCGAGGTTGATTGCCTTCTCGTGCTTTCCCATGGATCCGTAGACCTGTACCCTGAGAACGAGGTCGGGCTCTTCGAGGTTCTGCATAGCTCCGAGTGCTGCGAGTGCATCCTCGAACCTGTCGGTTCCGTGGAAGACCGCTGCGCGTGCCCTGTGGACCCTGTCGGAAGGTTCCATATCAGCGAGGATGACTCCTGCATCCTTTAGGCGACCGAGGGAGATGAGACCGGATGCGACCTCGTACCTCTCGTTCTCGCGCTCGGGGAGGTGAGTCATGATGTCGCCCACGAGAGCGGGGAAGTTGGTGTTGTCACCGATGGTGAGAAGCATGGACGCACAGGTGAGCATGAGCATGGGATCCTGCTGGTTTTTGGAGGCGAGGTCCATGATCTGAGGTCCTGCGATATCGTTCTTACCGTCCTTGATGTTTTTCCTGATTGCTTCAAGGGCTTCTTCGTTTGTCATTGGGACAGGATACTTCGAACTCCGATTAATAATGTTAGGCACGTGTACGCGCGTTTTTCACGAACTCCGACAGAATCGCCCTGCTGTTGGAATCGGCCCTGAAGGAGAACTCGGGGTGCCACTGGACTGCCCATCCGAAATCCACACTGGGAAGATACACCGCTTCGATCAGTCCGTCCTCCGATGTTGCCATCGTGCGTAGTCTGGGGGACAAATCTTTGATGGCCTGGTGATGGTAGCTGTTAACACCGATGATCTTCTCGTTGATAATCGCGCTGAGCGGAGAATCTGGCACTATCTCTACTTTGTGAACTGCACGGTCATATGGAGGGGACATGTGGTGTTCGGTCTCACTCGGTTTCTCCGTCGGAAGGTCTTGGTAAAGTGTACCTCCGAGATATGCATTGATGAACTGTATCCCCCTGCAGATCCCCAGGAACGGGATGTTCCTGCGAATGGCTGCCTCCAGGAGATGCGACTCCATATTGTCGCGTTCGGTGCAGCATTCTCCGCATTCCTTTCTCCGGAATGAATTGTACACATTGGGATCTACATCCTGCCCGCCGGTGAACAGGATTCCGTCGCACATATCGCACAGCTGTCCGATCTCTCCGGGATCTGTGGTCAGAGGAAAGATTATTGGGAGTGCACCGACCTCACGGAGTCCTTCAACATAGCCGGGAAGCATCCAGTAGCTCTCCCTTTGGATATCCACAAGGGGAACGATACCGATTACTGGTTTTCCTTTCATTTCCTGCATCCCAAATACGAGAAATAGGCACTTTCCATTGCCATAGCCGCTACTCCGATGACAAGGGGATCGTGTATGATCACCTCTGCCTTTTCATATGCTTCGTCATCGAAGGTATGGGGAACGCCCGGCGAGGAAATATGGGCACCTTCCATGATGTTGCAGGTGTCGATATGGCCCGGCGATGCGTTGAGGACATACTTGTGGGATCTGATTGCTTCCCCCACATCCTCGATTGCCTTCACCCTCGGGTTGTCCCTCTGTACCTGGAGACTCTTCTCATGGTCGATGTCTGTAATAGAAACGTTCGCACCCTTTGCGATGAGCAGTTTCGCCATCCTGCTTCCGACCCTGCCGGCTCCGACAACGAGGACGTCCTTCCTCACAAGAAGGTCTGTGGATGCTGCAAGTGCCGCGATATATGCCTTGGCGGTGCTCATGGAGTTGTTAGCACATTTCCTAGCCTTGAGATTGTAGGCTACGAACTCCTCATCGTCTGCCATGAAGATGATGTCGGCCATCCTCTCGGTAGCCTCCCTGAATCCGGAGATGTCGGCACTATCGGTCACAAACGCTTCGAAGCCTATCCATTTGCAGATGTCCCTGACCGATTCGGAGAACCTGGAGATCACTCCTTCCCCTGTGGTCACGGGAACGACGGCTACAGTGTACTCCTTCACATCAATGGCATATTCCCACATACCCACGGCTTCGCAGGCGAGTTTCTTGATCGTCCTTCCGGTCTTCTCGAGAAGGAACTTCTCAAGCTCTCCGAGGTTATCGGAGATATCCTTCACATCATTGTTTGTTAGTCTTGTCATCACATCATCTCCGGTGTTCTGTCGATGTATTCCTCTAATTCACAGTTGTCCATCACATTCCTGATGAACTGTTTCTTCTTCCAAAGGGCATCCTGATAGGTCGCCCCGGTGCAGATCACGGTGGCCCTCCACTCGTATCTGCCTGTTCTGAAATCCGTTATAACCTCGTCCGCACCCCAGAAATCCTCCAGATAGCAGGGCTCCTGCACATATGCGAACTCTTTCTCCCCACAGGTATAAATGGCATCTCCGCGGATGATGTAATGTTCGTAGATTGCACACCCGGAATGATGTTCCGACCTGGGTTCGGTTCCGAGTCTGGCACATACCAATTCCTCAAGGAGATTGATGCCTGTGGCAGCGCATATGCAGGCGGGAGTCTGACTGGGAATCCTTGCATCGATCTCCAGCACCCGGAGGCCCTTCTTCGTGTATATCGCCTCCACGTCCATGATGCCGTTGAGGCCTATGTTCTCTCCGAGTTCCTTTCCGATCTTCACGAACTGTGCCTCATCCTTCGGAGGCAGTACGTGGTCCTCACAGACCACCTGCTTGCAGTCGTAATTAGAATCGAGTACGACCTCTGTGGTGACGAATGACCTGCAGACCTCACCGTTCCCTATGACCTCGATAGAAACACTCTTGCCGGACACGAACTCCTGCTGGATCGGAATGTCATTCAGTTTCTCCACGATACGAAGTGCCTTCTGTCTTTCCTCCTCGTTGCGGACCGCGCTTACTCCCACGCTCCCGCTCTGGGAAGAAGGTTTGACTATGATCGGGAATCCGCATTCCGGCCAGGGGAGCGGAACGGGGGTTCCGATCCTCTCCATAAGCCTGTTGGAGAGTTCCTTCGAACTCGATATCCTGTAGGCATCGATGTCGAAAAGCAGCGGAACACCGCATTCCGGTACAATCCTGCTGAGGAATTCGAGAACCTCGAGTTCCTCGAGAGCAGGGATGACTGCATCACACTTCGAAAATAGCTCTCTGGCACGTTCCGGTTCATTGAGTATATCGCATACCTCTCTACGGTCTGCGAGAGACAGGGCGGGAGCTTTGCTATCCTTGTCGATCACCAGAGAGGTGTACCCCGCATGCCTGCAGAGATACACAACCTCCATGCCCTGGAGACGTCCGCCCACTATCCCTATGATCATTCGGATGCCTCCGGACGATGATGTTCCATGAATTCTCTGAATTCATTGTTTGAAGCTGCAGCCATTCCCATATCCGAGATCATCCTGCGCACATAATCGACGGAACGATGACCGTCGTCTATGTCAAGATCGGGCTGAGCTACACCCGCAAGTTCCTCGTTAGGAGGCACTATTGAAGTGATCACGTTCGCACCGGCGGCTATGCGTGCCCTGAGTCCGGAGACCCCCTCTACATCGAGACTTGCCGGGATCAGCAAATCAGGATAGGATAGACGCATAACCGCTATCGCCCTGAGTTCATCCTCCGGACCATGGGGAACCACGGCCTGCATAGGCGTACCGCACTGGGGAACGAAGGTCATCGCACGAATCTGCTGACATCCGCTCCCACCCATCAGATGGATCTGTTCCGCACGGTCGGCAACCGTTTCTCCGGCACCCACCAGCATTCCGTCCTCGGTGAGCATGCCGGCCTCCTTTGCCCATATCCTCTGGTCGATGCGGTTCTGATAATCCTGACCGACGCGCAGCTTTCCGAAAAGGTCACGGCTATAGGTCTCCTGATAGCAGGCGAACCAATCGGCACCTGCAGAACGCAGTTCCTTCATGACAGGGCGCGGAACCGCCCCGGGGGAGACCATTATCCCGATATCGATCGAGTCCCTTACGGATCTCACGGTTTCGATCAATTCCTTGCATCCGTCGGAGTACAGTTGGGGATCCTCGCCCATTGTAAGGTCCACCATGTTGACTCCCGAATCCCTGAGACGGCACGATAGGTCGACAACCTCTTCACGACTCTTCCTGTATCTCGGGATGTTATTGGTCCTGTGATAATAACAGAACGAGCATTCGTTCCTGCAGAACGTGGAGAAATACACGAACCCGTAGATGAACAGACGGTTACCGAACCTGTCCTCCCTCGCCTTCGATGCGGCAGAGAACAGTTCCTCTTCGAATCCGGGATCTTTGCAGGACAGGAGTGTCTCCGTTTCCTTTACAGAGGGAGTATGTCCGCCCCTACACTGTTCCAGTATGGTAAAAGCATCCATTCTGTGACCTCAGTTTATCCTGAATCCGTTCAGATAACTCAGCGACCTTCCCGTCTTCTTCACGCTTCCATCGCCGTCCCTCATCATGATGAGACGTTCCAATCCGAATCCGGCTCCGCACCACGGTTCGTGGATGTCATGCGCAGGGTCGAGTACATGCGGACCGATGGCTGCTGAACATACTTCCTCGCCGTCGACCTCGACATCGATGGTGTGCTTGTACACATCGGATTCCTCATCGACAAGTTCGTATTCGAGCCCGACGGTCTTCATCACAACGTCGATGTAATGCTTGATCTTCTCTGTGGTGTCGCCTTCGGGACCCATGTCCACTAGGTTCAGCATTGTGAATTCTTCTAAGTGGTCGTTGCTGTGGGATTCCGCCCTGAAGCAGGAACCTATCTCGAATATCTTCACCGGACCGTCGGTGTACTCCCTGAGATCGTGCATGACCTTGTAGAGGTTCGGTGCGTGCATGGGGCGCAGTGCCCTCTTGTCATCTATCCAGAAGACCTGTTCGAAAAGCGGATGATCTTCCGTGATGGTCATCTTGGCCAATGCGGCTTTGGATACGAACACCGGTGTCTTGACTTCGGTGAATCCCTCCGCAATCAGCGCCTCCGACAGCTTCAGCTCCAATTCCATCAGCCTGTGGTGGCGGGGCGAGGTAATGAATTCGGTAATCCCCTTCTTGTTCTCCCGTTCCAGGCGGGATATCAGCTTGGAAAAACCGCTGTTGCGTTCCGCCTCGGTGGCGAACTCGGTATCCGTCGCTATGTTGTCTCCGTATTCCCTGATACGCTGTATCTGTGATTCTGTGAATGTGAATGCCATTTTGTTTCCTCCATCTGGCATATGGCGAGAGACCGGGGGGTCGAACCCCGCTCGCAAGGTTTTAGAGACCCGCTGATCGCCGGATCGTCTCCCATTTTTGTTTTGTGGTTTCTTCGGTTTCAGGATATACAGACCTATGAGGGCACGTCGGCACCTCCGGGGATTTTCAGGACAGTGGATATATCGTAGTTCGTCATACAGAGGGTCGAACCGTCCCCGCTAAATGAGGAAAGAATATGCTGAACAACGCACGTTTTAGAGTTCATATTCAACAACGGGGACAGGTTCGTTAATTTGCTCGCTTGGGGGAATTCGGGCCCCCTTCCGGGGACCCTGTGTTTATTTCATCAGTGCTTGATGTCCAGTCCTGCGTCCCTGATGGTCTGCAGAGCCTTGTCGTAGACCTCGAGGTATTCCTTGGTGGGCTTGACGGTGGTTACGTCGTAGCACTCCTGGAAGGTCTTTCCGAGGTCGGGGTTGGTGTACATGGGCTCGTAGATGTTCAGGAGGTTCTGGATGGTCTCGTTCATGTCGGAGACGCGCTGACCTGCTGCGCAGCGTGCTGCCTCTCCCATGACACGGGCTTCCATTCCGGTGAACTTGTCGAGGACGACTCCCTTGGT
>JAKSHV010000034.1 GCA_024399225.1 archaeon
CGATCATCAACATGATCCTCGACCCCATCATGATCTATGGTCTCGGAATGGGAGTGTTGGGAGCTTCCGTCGCCACCTGTCTTTCCTTCGTGGTCATCACATTCATAGGATTCTACTGGTACTTCTCCGGAAGGACGTACCTCTCCCTGAAGTTCAGGGGATTCGGATTCGACAAGGTCATCCTGTACGAGATCGCCGTGGTCGGTGTCCCCTGTGCCATCGAAATGGTCCTGGCACCTCTGCTTGTCATCCCCGAGCAGGCCATCGTCGTCTCCTGCGGAGGTTCCGACGGACTGGTGGTTTACATCAACGCTTTCAGGTTCATCGCCCTTGCGACCCTGCCCGCATCGGCCATCAGCAAATCGTTATTGCCCATCCTGTCTGCCGCTATGGGACAGAAGAATGTCCCCAAGATCAAGGAATGCATCATTCTGACCTACAAGATCATCATCGCGATCGAATCCGTGATGTGTCTGTTCATCTTCTTCGGTGCGAAACTTCTCGTACAGGTGTTCATGAACTCCGACAGTATGCGTGCATTGGAGGCCGAGATGATCCTCGCTACACAGATTTACAGTATCTGTTCCCTGCTCAACTCCATGATCGGCGTCGGAATGTCCGTGCTACAGGCTTCGAGACATGCCTTCCTTGCAACCGCCATGACATTCATCAGGGAGTTCATCTTCCTTGCTAGCTACTTCTTCGCAGCCATGATCTCCATGACTGCTATCTACTGGGCACTCGACCTCACCAATCTCATCTCGCTGTTCATCGTGATGGGTCTGATGTTATACGCGGTCAAACTCATAATCAGGGATCTGGGTCTTCCGGAAAACAATGCCGTGAAAACGGAATGAAGAATGATTTCCGGAGCATAAAAGCCCCGGAAAAGATGTGAGAATTCAGTTGTGGAGATCGACGCAGACCGTTGAGATGAGGTCTGCTGCGATGATAAGGGAGGAACCGTTGACGGTGATGTCTGCGTTTCCTTCGGCATCCTTTCCGTTGAGGACAAGCTCCCTTCCGGGCACGACTCCGAGTGACATGAGCTTCTTGGTGACCTCGCTGTTCTCGGACTTGATGTAGTCGATGGTTCCCTTCTCGCCGATACCCATGTCGGAGACGAATGCGGTGATGGTTATTCCCGCACCGGTGACGGTCTTGCAGGGGTTCACACAGCACTGGCAGTCGCAGTCGGTGGGGTTTCCGAGAAGGTCGCAGAGCTTCTGTGCCGCAGAATCCGAAATGGAGTGCTCGATGCGGTGTGCCTCCTCGTGGGCGGACTGGTGGTCGAGTCCCAGGATGTCGGTGAAGAACCTCTCGACGACATGATGCCTCTTCCTGGTGAGCCTTGCCTCGGTGAGTCCTTTCTCGGTCAGTTTGACGCCGCGGTACTTTGCATACTCGACATAACCGTCCTTGGAGAGGATCTTCAGCATCTCGCTGACGCTTGCGGGGGAAACACTCATAAAGGAAGCGAGCTCGGTGGTCTTGGCCACGGTTCCTCCGTCGGTCAGTCTGAGAATTGCGATGAGATAGTCTTCACGGTTTTCGGTGGTCATGGTGCGGCATCCTAATCGACCGGGTCACGAGGCAATCGCGACTCTTTTCAATTATTTTTGAAATGTCCATGACCATATATTAATGATTGGCACGTTGCGGCAAGACTAACTTTTCAACATACCAGATTCTTGGTAGTAACCTACTTATTATTTTATAGACAGTCACTCCCCCATACAGAGGAAGTTGAAATGAGCATTGACAAAGCATTAGAGGCCATCAGAAACGGCCAGATGATCCTCATCTACGACTTCGACGACCGCGAGAGGGAGTCCGACATGGTCATCGCCTCCGAGTTCGTCACCACCGAGAAGATCACCCAAATCAGGGAGACTGCTGGCGGACTTCTCTGCCAGACCATGCCCTACAAACTCGCAGAGGACCTGGGACTTCCCTTCCTCTCCGATGTGTTCTACGACGCAGGGGAGAAGTATCCCATCCTCAGGATGATGGCTCCCAGCGACATCCCCTATGACAGGACCAAGTCCTCCTTCGGAGTCACCATCAACCACAGGGACACCTACACCGGAATCCCCGACGTCGACAGGGCACTCACCATCCACAGGTTCACCGAACTCATCTTCCAGGACAAGGCTCCTGCAGACATCATGGTGGACATAGGAAAGGAGTTCAGGGCACCCGGACACGTCCACCTTCTCAACAGTTCCAGCAAGATCCTCGCCAACAGGCGCGGACACACCGAGCTCTCCGCCGCCATGATGTACATGGCGGGTGTCAAGCCCTCCGCAACCATCTGCGAGATGATGGGCCACGACGGACACTCCAGGAGCAAGGAGGAGTGCTACGCCTACGCCAAGGAGAACAACGTACCCATCGTCAACGGTGACGAGGTCATCGCCGCATGGGAAGAGTTCAAGCAGAAACACCCTGAGATGGATGTGTGAACAAGATGACCAGGGTTATGGCGTCAGGAGTATTCGATCTCATCCACCCCGGCCATATATCCTACCTTCAGCAGGCACGTTCCTTCGGTGACGAGCTCATCGTTGTCGTCGCCTGCGACGAGACCGTCCGCAGGAGGAAGCACGAACCCATCACCCCCGATTACATGAGGGCCAAGGTCGTGGAGAACCTCAAACCCGTGGACAAGGCGATCGTCGGAAAGAACAGCGGGAACATCTACGAGACCGTCGCAGAGGTAAGACCGGACGTCATCGTCCTGGGATTCGACCAGACCTTCGACGAGAAGGAACTGGAGGAAAAACTCGCAGCCCACGGACTCGGCGACATCAAGGTAAAGAGAGCCACGGAGACCGCAGACGATCTCAACGCCACCAGGCGCATCGTGGAGAAGATCAGGAACATGGGAGGATCTCAATGAAAACAATCGGGATCGCCGACACTACATTCGCAAGATACGACATGGGAAAGGCCGCCATCGACGAGCTCAACCGCACCGGAACAGGATTCAGGATCATCAGGGTCACCGTACCCGGAATGAAGGACCTGCCCGTCGCATGCAAGAAGCTCATCGAGGAGCAGCACTGCGACATCTGCATGGCCCTGGGTATGCCCGGACCCATGCCCAAGGACAAGATGTGCGCAGACCAGGCTTCAAACGGACTCATCAGCGCACAGCTCATGACCAACACCCACATCATCGAGGTCTTCGTCCACGAGGACGAGGGAAAGGATGACAGGGAACTTGCGTGGCTGGCAGACAGACGCACAAGGGAGCATGCACTGAACGTGTACGACCTTCTATTCAGACCCGAAAGGCTCACCGCAAGGGCCGGACAGGGACTCAGGCAGGGATTCGAGGACAAAGGTCCCGCCCGCCTTTAAACACTATAACAACAGAGGTGCTGAAATATGGCAAAATACAGAATCGGAGCAGTAGTAGCAGAATTCAACTATCAGGTAACCAGCCTCATGCTCGAGAGGGCAAAGGCCGAGGCAGAACTCCTCGACGTCGAGATCAACCACATCATCAAGGTCCCCGGAGTCTTCGACATGCCCCTCGCAATCAAGAAGATGGTCCAGAGGGACGATGTCGACGCAGTCATCACCCTCGGTGCAGTCATCACCGGCGAGACCAAGCACGACGAGGTCGTCGTCGCACAGGCATCCAGGAAGATCATGGACATGTCCCTCGACTACGACAAGCCCGTCACCTTCGGTGTCACCGGACCCGGCATGACCGAGCTCCAGGCAATGGACAGGATCGAGAAGGGAGCCGAGGTCGTCGCAGCAGCAGTCAAGATGCTCAAAAGGCTCGAAACCATCTGAAACCCCATGGCCCCTCCGGGGGCCGGTTTCAGGAAACGACTTATATCCAACCCACATACTTTTTCATTGATTGAATGAACGCCGACCACTATCTCAAATGCCTCGTCAGATCGATACTAGCCGGACTCTCCATCGGAATCGGCGGATGTGTCTTCCTCGGTATGCTCGGAATCAGCGGAGGCGAGTACAAATGGGTCGGAGCCATCCTTTTCACCATCGGACTGTTCTGCGTGTTCACCTTCGGATTCGATCTATACACAGGCAAGGTCGGATACCTGGTGGACAACAAACCTTCCTATCTTCTCGACCTCGTCGTCATCATCATCGGCAACTTCATCGGCTGTGCATGCGCAGGATACATGATGCCCGATTCCGCCTTCGCGGTCGACGTCCACGCCGTCATGGTGGACACGAAACTCACAGACCCAGACTACCTCAGAGTGTTCTTCAAGGGAATCTTCTGCGGAGTGATGATGTTCGTCGCGGCAGACTTCTATAAGACCAAGAAGAACTATCTCGGAGCGTTCATCTGCGTCCCCGTCTTCATCCTTGCCGGATTCGAACACTCCATCGCAGACATGTTCTACTTCTGCTGTGCGGGAGAATTCACCGTCGACGCACTGATATTCATCATTGTGGTCCTACTCGGAAACGCAGTGGGCGGAGTTCTGATTCCCCTCTGCAGGAAATACATGTACGAGGAAGCACCGAAGGCTCAGTAAGAACGCTGTTCGCGTACGAGCTTCAGAAGCAGTTTCTCGGTGCGTTCGAGAAGTTCCTCGAGATAGCCTGCCTCCCCTCCGCACATGGCGATCTCCATCTCCCTGCGGGATTTGAGGAGTTCCTTCACGGAGTAGAGTGCCTCGTATTCGCTGTCCAGAAGCTGGGCGCGTTTCTCTTTCTCGGTTACCATAGGTACGGATTGGGATTCCTGTGATATAAGGCTTTTAGACAGTTGCTGAACCTATTTCTGCACATGTTCGCATATGGTTTATTTAAATACAAGTCGATTTCAAAACAATCTCGCACTCTTGCAGGAGTCCAAAGATGTCAGAATTATTCAACAGCAGACCGGCCAAACGCAACTATACCTGTGCAGTCTGTTCTGCCACATGGGCCCCCAAGAAGAAAGAAGGTCTCCCCAACAGATGTCCCAGATGCAAAAGCAAACTCTGGAACACCTGCTACAGGCACAAATGCATTCTCTGCGGTCATGACTGGATGTCCGCCAATGCCGTACCCGACAGATGTCCCGGCTGCCAGTCCAAGAAATGGCAGGACAAGGGATCGGATATCTCTCCTTCCACCTTCGCCCCCATCCCCAACGACCTGAGGAGGCCGATTCTTCTCAGATACGATGCAGGTATGGGCTGCATAAAGATCGCTATAGATCTCGCCATAACGTTCGGCGAGGTTATGGACATCGTCATAGATGCCTATCCAAACATCGAACCTCGTCTCTAAACAGGGGTTTAGAGTATAATATAAAGGTATTTTTCCAATCCATGTTTTTTATCTGATTTTTTCATTTGTTTTTAGAAACTATTCAATAAATCTGTTTATTTTCTGCAGACAATGTAGACAGTTTGTAGACAAAGCTTTATAAACTCCCATCAAAATTCAAAATTCGCAGATTCTGTAGAACTCGGAGATCTGCACGCACCTCGATTAAATCCAAAATAATCTCAATTAAAACCTGGTGTAAACGATGTCTTCAAACAGCTATAATAGGGCTATGCGCTCTGACGCGATCTACCTCTGCGTCTGCGTATTCACGCTTTGCGTCTTGATCAACTGTACAATCTCTGTGATGGAGTTCGAACAGTCTATCCCGGATGACACCCCCATAATCCTGGAAAGCAGAACTCTGTCCGAGTCCGTAGTCCATGCGGAGTCTCCCAAGACGGCTGTTCCGTGTTCTACAGAATATCTGGCATATTCTGAGTCCACCTACTTCTCCGGCCCCATGTATCTGGGACAATCGGAAATCTGAAACACTAATCAAAACCAAGTGCGAAGATATCGATCGCAGGCCGGTCAGTTCCGGCCTGCAGATCTTTCTGTTAAATTTACTCAAGTCCGTCGAAATAGGGCTTGCTGGAATATACGAAGAATGCCACGAACACTCCGATGATCAGTGTGGGAATCTGGAGGGTTGCGGCGGCACTGACGAGAACGAGAAGCCAGCAGACTCCGTGGTGCAGACGTTTCCTCATAAGGTTGTAGGAAACTAAACAAATGATTCCTGAGGCCACGAGACCTGCACCCTGCAGGTACTCTCCCTGGACAAGGTTCCAGATTCCACCTGCGGTTCCCAGGATGACCCATGCAAGAAGTGCCCACATGACGGCGGAATATACCATGTCCCTTCCGTCTTCCTCGGAATAGTCCTTCTTGGCCTGAGGGAACACGACCCTTCTCTTGGGTGCTTCTCCGTCCTTCTCGGGCTCAGCGGTCTTGCGGATGAAACTGTATCCGCAGCTGGGACACACTTCGGTACCGGGTTCGACCTTGCTCCAGCAGCGGGGACACTGTTTTGCCATAAACCGACCTATCCTTCAGTTATTAATAAGGGTATCCACGGGGACATACGTCCCCGCAGGGGATTCACATGAGTTTCTTTCCGTCCTTGAACGCGGAACCGACCCTCTCGGTCATGCTGTAGTATCCGTGTCCCGCGGTGTCGTAGACGATTGGTTTGAGTTTTGCGGGATCCACCTTTCCGTCGGTGAGGATGGACTCGTCGGCACATACGTTGACGATCTGTCCGACCATGACCTCGGTCTCGGCGTCGTAGCTCACGAGCTTGCATTCGAGTGCGAGGGGGAGCTCTTTGATGAGGGGAGCGTCCACGTTCTCGCTCTTCTCTGCGTGGAATCCTGCCTTTGCGAACTTGTCTGGCACATCGTTTGCGGAGACGATTCCGACGTAGTCGCAGGGGACCAGTTGATCTACGGTCGCCATGCTGACAGTGAATGCCTTGCGCTCCACCACGTTGGCGGTGGTCTTGTGGGACCTGTCCACACAGATGGTGATCTTGTCCTCTCCAGAGATTCCTCCCCAGGCAGCGTTCATTGCGTCGGGGACGCCGTTGCTGTCGTAGGATGCGATGATGTAGACGGGCATAGGGTAGGCCATGGGTTTGGCACCGAAGTTCTTCCTCATGACCGATACATATCTCAGCACACCTTAAAACCTATCACGCCTCGGTAGCGGGAAGATAGCTCTGCAGGAATCCTCCGACCTTGGCTGATTCCGTGTTCTCTATCTCGGATGCGAATTCCACTAAGCCCTTCAGCATCTTCTGGAAACCGTCCGGGAATGCACCGTCACCGGAGGAGTAATACCAATCGAACTTCGTCATGATGCTTACACTCCAGGAGGGGGCATATCCCGTGCTGACATGGCTGTCGTACCTTTTCTCCCACTTCTGGAATCCTGAATATGCGACCGGGATCACCAGTTTCCACCATTGGTCATCGGTGAGTTTAACCTCCGTCCTCCGCCCCACGCCTTTGTTGAATGTGGATACCCTGCAGTTACGCGTACTGCACCATGCCTCGATCGTAAGGGATCCGCGATTGGTGAAAAATTCGAAACGGATGTTGCCGATGTAATCCTTTCTGAACGATTTTTCTGGTGTATCCATGTGTAGAGTGCTCCCGGATTGCCGGGAACACTCCATATAATATAACGACTAGGATGTTATATTATAACATGAAAATGTTATTTCAAAGCCAGGGCTGGGGATCCACAGTGGGAGTCTTTCTGTCCCAGGGTTCCCTGCCGATGGAGTGGAGCTTGTCGACGACGAGCTTCTTTCCGATGTCGGTGATGGCGATGATCTGAATCTTATTTCCTGCGATAACGACATCCTCCCTCTCGAATGCGATCTCGCGGATTGCACGGGATGCACAGGCAGTGAGGAAGTCGCAATTCTCATAGAACCTTGCGGCACCGTGCTCGGACACCATACTGGTGTGGACACCTACGAGAACGACCTTGTCGCCGCACATCTCCCTGATAATCTTGGCCTGCTCGGGGCATGCAACGGTGACGGCGAACTTCTTCAGACCCATGTCGAGAGCCTTCTGGGCACCTTTGACCTGGTCGATGGGGGTAGTCTCGGGATCGATGACGTTCTCCCTTCCAACAGCATCCAAAACGACCTGCAGAGGAGTGGTCTCGACGATACCGGAGATTCTTCCGCAGAGTCCCTGAACAACGGCAGGCTCCTTAACAACGGCAGTACCGCATCCGTCGGCTACGATGACGGTTGCCTCGATCTCGCCTGTGGCGATGGCAGTGCTGAGGATCTCGGATACCCCGAAGGTAACGTAATCCTTGGCGCGGACGACACGGTTCTCGGTTCCGAGACCGAACTCGCGGATGCGGAACTCGATGTTGTCACGGATGACCGCTTCGTCGATCTCCTCTATGTTCCTGAACTTGTTGAAGAGAGGACAATATTTCAGACGGGGTTTGGTGACCTCGACGACCTTTCCGTCGACGATGGTGACGCGGCTAAGCCCGAGGGCATCCATTACGAGTTTGCTGTGTCCATCAGCCATGTTATCGGAACGGTATCCCCAACAATCATATTATAGGGTTTTGCGATGAACATTTCATGATATCCATCAGAAAGGCCACCATGGCCGATGTCGATGTCGTGACCGAACTCCTGGTGCAGACCCAGAATGACTTCCGTGCAAGGAACATCAACATGTGGCAGAAGGGATATCCCTCCAGGGACAACATCGTCGCGGATGTGGATCAGAACGAGGCATACATCGCAGAGGTCGACGGTGCCTTCGCAGGATACATGTACATCCAATACGGGCCCGAAGAGTTCCAATCGACTCTCAGGGGCACGTGGAGGGATGATAACTGCACCGTCATGCACAGGCTTCTTACCGTCCCTACCTTCAGAAGGATCGGTCTGGGAACCGCCATGATGAAGTTCTGGGAGCAGAAGACCGTCGAGTCCGGACGCACCAGCATGAGGACCGAGACCGATGAGACCAACCTCCCCATGAGGGCACTGATGAAACACTGCGGATTCATCGAGCCCGGACTGCTGACTTTCGATAACTCGGATAAGGTCGCGTTCGAGAAACTCATCCGATGAGTTTCCGACCTTTTCACCGTCATTCCCACTTGAGTTCGCCACCTATTGGCGCTTGGGATAATTATTGCTAGTTG
>JAKSHV010000035.1 GCA_024399225.1 archaeon
GCATCCGTTTTCAAGAGAAAATACAACGGACACGAGCACTTCGAGATCGAGTAAAACTATTTGCCGGGGGAACCCGGCTTTCTTTTTCAATTGGGAAATACTCCAGAAAAGCTCTGGATTTAGTCAAGACACGTTACCGTAACAGCGCTACGCGTAAGAATGTCCTTTTGAAAAACCTAGAATTGTTTTCCGGGCCAATCACATAGGCCAGAAAACGGGAAGGCAAAGGATGGCGACGGTGAAAACGACTGCGATGGCAACAACTACCTTGGGACCGAGCTTGATACCCTTGTTGTCTTCGGAATCGAAGTACCTCATGAGTCCTGCGGAGGAAGAAAATCCATCTGCTTTATCTTTAGCCATTGGAACGCTCATCCATTGATTATTATATTAAGGTTGGGGGAACCGAAAAGCACATTTATACTATTATTATAAGTGGGCCCGATTAGTATGCACTGGGCAGACGTTATCGCAAAGAGTATTGCGGAGAAGGCAGACAAGCCTATCATCGCAACCGGAATCAGCCCCACCGGAATCATTCATGTGGGCAGTCTTAGGGAAGCAATCACCGGAGAATCCATCCGCAGCGCTGTAGAGGCACTCGGAAAAGATGTCAAACTCATCTATCTCATCGATGCATTCGACCCTCTCAGGAAGAGGTACGAGTTCCTTCCTCCCGAGTTCGAGAAATACGTGGGTATGCCCATCTGCAGGATCCCCTGCCCCTGCGGCAAACATGACAACTACGCCCACCACTTCATCCAGCCCTTCCTCGACGCAGTCGACTCCCTCGGAGTCCACTGTGAGATCATCTGGACCAGCGACCTCTACGCCCAGGGAAAATTCGCTGAGTGCATTGATCTGACCTTCAAGAAGAGGCAGGAGATCATCAACATCCTTCACGAGGTTTCCGGTAAGGAACCCAAGCCCGACTATGCTCCCTACGAGCCTGTCTGCGAGGCTTGCGGACGCTTCACCAAACCTATCTTTGACACTTACAAGTATCCCTTCGTCCAGTACGAGTGCCAGTGCGGCCATGTCGGACAGGCAGACATCAGGAAAGATGATGGTAAGCTCACCTGGAGGCTCGAGTGGCCCGCTAAGTGGAAGATCTTCGGAACCAGTGCAGAGCCCTTCGGAAAGGACCACGCTGCAGCCGGAGGCTCCTACGACACCGGTAAGAGGATCGCCCCCGAGATTTTTGGATGCGAGGCTCCCTATCCCGTACCTTACGAGTTCGTTCAGCTCAAGGGTGTCGGACAGATGCACAAGTCCCTCGGTTCCTCCGTCACCGGACTCGATGCAATCAACATGACTCCCCCCGAGGTTCTCAACTATCTGTTCCTCAGGGTACCCACCAACAGGACCATCGACTACGACTCCGGTATTGGACTCCTCGACATCTGCGATGAGTATGACAAAAGGGAGACCGAGTTCTTCTCCGGCGAGTACGATGAATCCGGTGAGAACAGTGTCCGTGCCTACGAGATTGCACAGCACAACCACGTTCCCGCAAAGCTGCCCCTCCAGGTATCCTGCAGGCACCTTGTGAACGTCGTACAGCTTGCTGATACTTTCGAGGAGCAGATGAAGGTCCTCGCAAGGACCGTCGATCTGTCCCAGGCAGACGAAGAGACCATGAAGAGGATCAAGACCAGGTGCGAGTGTATCACCTTCTGGCTGAAGGCATTCGCCCCCGACATGGTCAAGTTCTCCGTCAGGCAGACCATCCCCCAGCATGTCAAGATCGAAACCCTCGACAAGGTCTTCCTCGTCGAGCTTCTCAAACAGATGCAGGACTGCGTATGGGATGCCGACACCATCAACAAGATCATTTCCGATTCCGGAAAGGCCTCTCCCCTCGGATCCAAGGGAGCTTACAAGCTCATCTACAATCTGATTATCGGTCAGGATAGGGGACCCAGGCTCGGTCCGTTCCTTGCATCCCTTGACAAACAGTTCGTCATGAACAGGTTTGCACAGGCTGCAACTCAGTAAACTTTAACAGGGGGCTTTGCCCCCATCCTTTTACAATATTCCGATTTGGAAATGTTCCGTTTCCAACCATTTGGACTAAATATCCAAAGTTTGATTGTAATGCGTGGTATACGACCCCGATGATCCCGGATCATACAACATCTGCACAAAGAATCCGGAAACTAAACTCAAGTGCATACAGTATTGGGATGATCGTAGTAGGGGATACAATCTGACCACGCTTCTTTCGCTTCACGACACTGAAAAGTTCGAACATCTTATCGGTTCATTGATTCCGAAAGGAAAAATTGCCAACATCTGCGATATGGGGACATCATGCGGATTCATGGCCATAATCGCCGCAAAGATGGGACACAACGTTGTCGGATATGATCTTTCTGAAAAGATGGTAGATTATTGTAGGAAAAACGCTACAAAATATCATCTTGAAATAAATTTCGAAGTTGCAGACGTGGAAGATCTTGATATTCTGCCAAATACGTTTGATCTGATTATCGCAAGAAACATCCTGTGGGCACTCACCGAACCCCTATCAACCTTGAAGAAATGGTTCAAGATCCTGAAGCCAGGCGGACACATTCTCATTGCCGACGGTAACTGGTATTTATCAAATTTCGATCTAGATTATGCAGAGAAGCAGCATCTGAGTGAATTGAAGAATTCAGAGAACAGGGGATTTCATGGTCAGACGAACATGGACCATATCAATTTCGATATAATAAGGGAACTTGCAAAGGACCTCCCTGTCAGTTCTGTACGTCGTCCCGGATGGGATTTGAGCATATTATTGGGTATCGGATTCGACAATATCTATGTAAATAGGGATGAAAAGAGCCCATACGAGTATTCAACCGATTTCGGAAACATTGCCTTGCCCGGTTCTTTCATAATCACTGCCCGCAGACCTCCCGAAGGTGCGCAGCCTTTGATTTATAACGATGGTGTCTCCAGCGAGGTGGAGGTACGTGACGAGGATGCCGAACGCGAAGCTTCATTATTCAAAGCTTTGGCAGATCCCAACAGAGTGAAGATCCTTAAACATCTTCTTTGCGGAAGACTAAATGTGAAATCGTTGTCCGAGTCCGCGGGTATATCTGTTGCATTGGTTTCGCATAATCTCAAGTTACTTCAGAATGCCAAACTTGTGACTTCCACAAAAGTTGGAAAAGAAGTGTTTTACATGGCGTCAGATATTCCCAAAATTCGCGAATTATTCTATTATTCCGATTTATGAATCCAAATTTTTGTTATAATTGGATACATTTTCATCAATTTTAGTTTTAATTGATTTTGCAAATTTTAATCAATAAATTACAAAATTCATATAATTTGAATAATCACATTCTAAAGATTTTTTGAATGATACTTAATAAAAAGTATATCTTTATATACAGTAACCCGTAATAAGCCGATTGGATACTTAATCCAAGTGACAATATGGACAGTAAATTAATCCCCATCATAGGAATCATTGCTGTTGTCGCAGTTGTCGCAGTCGGAGCAGTGGCAATCACTTCCGACAACGGCGGAAACGACAACGGAAAGAACTCCTATGAGCTTAAAGACTACGGATCCTGGGAACCCGCATCCACCGATGTCGGACTCCTGACCGTCTTCGGAAACGCAAACGGCGATTCCGTCATCAACTCTGCAGATGTCGAACTCATCGAGGCAGCAATTCCCCTCTACAACACCCTTGTGGAGAAACAGGCAGCAAAGACCACCGCCGATAAGGGAACCGACGAGACAGCAAAGACCGCAGCAGCAAAGGCAGTCGAGGATGCAAAGAAAGCACTCGACGCAAAGCTTCCCTGCACCCTTGATGCAACCAGGACCTACCAGGGCGCACGCACCACTTACTACCTTGCAGATGCAAACTGTGACGGAAAGATCAACGCAATCGATGTTTCCATCGTCAAGAAGATCATCGAGATCCAGGCAGCAGTCCACAACTACAACAGCGGAGACTGTGTCAACGCACTTTCCAAGACTGACCTCATCACCCTCGGTATCGACACTGTCAACATCTTCTACTACGATGTCGACTACGTCCTCGCACAGTTCAGCTACCCCCTCACCGGTGACATGGCCATCGGTTACAAATCCAACTACGAGTCCGTTCTTATCTGCGGTGCAAACGGAAGGGCAACCTACGCATGCAACCAGGTAGCAGACTCCACCTCTTCCTACTATGCCTGGTACCACGACCACTTTGCAAACGCAAAGAACATCGGATCCAGGTTCACTCCCGACTACGAGGTATTCGTCGCATCCGGCGCACCTCAGATGTTCGTCACCGGAACCCGTGCATGGTTCGACGCCAACATGGAGTCCACCCTTGCACCTATGAATGTCAGCTGCGTCCGTCTCCCCTTCTGGGAGGACAACGTATGTGACTCCTCCGTCGTCACCCTCGGATTCCTGATCTGCTGTCAGGAGTCTGCCAACGCATACTCCGCAAAGGTCACCGATGTCCTCAACAAGATCGAAACCGCTGTCAAGGACATTCCCCTTGCAGACAGGCCTCTCGTCTTCCAGTCCTACAACGGAACCAGCATCTCCACCATGCACAACGGTATCCACGAGGCAGTCTACCTCGCAGGTGGAAAGACCCCCTGGGACGTCGGATACAGCAACGGTAACATCGACATCGAGGAAGTAAACGTTCCCGGAAAGATGGACGCCGACTTCATCGGACTCGACCAGTACTACGGATTCCTCGAGACCTGGGACGTAAAGAACCCCAAGGAAGCATTCGACAAGATGGTCACCCAGCTTAAGGATACCAACCTCAAGTACATCCAGGGAATCGACCAGTCTCAGGCATACAAGGACAAGAAGGTCTTCTGTTTCAACCAGGGAACCTACATGGGTCCTGCATCCTACATCACCATTGCCTACATGTTCAACAAGATCTACAAGGACAATGCAGCAGTCACTCTGACTTTCGATGTGGACGCAATGTTCTCTGACTATCTCGCAAGCTACCACCCCGAGTTCACCATCAACGACTTCGTGTACAAGGGTGTCAACGTCCAGTACTACATGCTGGATGAGCTTCTGACAGCCACCGCCTAAACCAATTAGGGCCTTCGGGCCCACCTTTTTTTCATTATTATTTCAGGTAGTTAACATGGAATTGCAGGACGAGATCGAGGATTATTGGACGCGTCGCGGAAACGGATTCTCCCGCTCCATCAACGATGAGTTCGAGAACGGAAACAACACTGTCCGTGAGGAACTTCTCAGCAAGCTGGGTCTTTCCAAAGGTATGAAGGTCCTCGACATCGGATGCGGACCCGGTTACTTCGAGTTGATCCTCAAAGATATGGGGTTGGAACTTTACGGCATCGATTACTCCAACGGGATGGTCGAGAACGCAAAAGTAAACATGGAACACCATGGTATCAAGGCAGATATCCGCAGAATGGATGCCCAGGCACTCGAATTCGAAGATTGCATGTTCGATGCGGTGATATCCCGTAATGTCCTGTGGAGTCTTGTAAGGCCCCGCGATGCATATTCCGAGATCCTCAGGGTCATGAAACCCGGAGCAAAAGCAGTAATCATCGATGGAAACTACTATCTGCATTTATTCGACAAGCGTTACGAAAGGAAAGCGCCCCCCGTAATGCCTAAACATAAGGACTTCGCAGGTTCACACTACAAATTCAATGACGAAAAAGTCGATTTCAACGAAATAACCGAACTTGCAAAAGGTCTCCCACTTAGCAAGGAGATACGTCCCAACTGGGATTTCTCCGTTCTTTCTGAAATGCCCTGCAGCAACATCGATGTTTCGATTAGGGCAAGGGCAGACGATTCCGGATTCCGCAGAATCGGAATGTTCACAATCACAATCACTAAGGAGGTTCTCTGATGTCAGACTACGATTCGGACGAGATGGTCTCCAGCTATAACAAATACGTATTCAGGAAACTCCTGTTCATCGTGATCTGCGTAGTAATCATGATCGCAGTGATCGGCTACGCTTCCACCATCGGATCTGCAGGACTCTCCCCTATTGACGTATACAAGACCATCTACAATCATTTCTTCAACAAATCAGCTATCAACGGCACCAACGATTGGGTCGTCTTCACTATCCGTCTTCCTCGTATCATGACCGGACTTGTCGCCGGTATGTCTCTCGGAATCGCCGGAGCCGCTATGCAGAGTATGATGAAGAACCCTCTAGCAGACCCCTACACCACCGGTATCTCCTCCGGAGCATCCTTCGGTGCAACCCTTGCAATCGGTCTCGGATTCACACTCTTCGGACTCGGAGGTTCCTCCGGAATCATCGTTATGGCATTCGTCTTCTCTCTGATTCCTGCCGCAGTCATCATCATGGTCTCTTCCATGAAACACACCTCTGCAGCTACCATGATCCTTTCCGGTATCGCGGTCATGTATCTCTTCAATGCACTGACCACCATCATCAAGCTGAGTCTTTCCGAGACCAGTCTTGCAGCAGTATACCAGTGGTCCATCGGTGACCTTTCCGGTTCCACCTGGGAATCCTTCCAGGTGATCGCAATCTTCGGACTTATCGGAGGAGTCATCCTCATGGCAATGTCCAAGAAACTCAACATCCTCATCACCGGAGACAAGAACGCAAAGGCACTGGGTCTTGATGCACACAAGCTCAGGATCGCTCTGCTCATCATCATCTCCCTCATGGCCGCATCCGTCGTATGTTTCACCGGAATCATCGGTTTCGTCGGACTTGTCGCCCCTCATATCGTAAGGATCTTCCTTGGATCCGACAACAGGTACCTGATCCCGGCATCCGCTGCCTTCGGAGCAGTGCTGCTGATGGTATCCGACCTCATCTCCAGGACGATCATAGCACCTACCTTCCTCCCTGTAGGAGTAATCACCGCCTTCATCGGATGTCCCATGTTCCTGTGGCTTCTCATCAAGGCAAGGAAAAGCATGTGGTGATCTCAAATGTTCGGAAAATCCAACAACACCCAGGCAGAACCCGAGTACGAGAACATTCAGGACAGGCCTCTGCTCAATGTCGAGCTCAAGGACCTGGAATTCGGATACGATCCCAAGCGTCCCGTCCTCAGGAACATCACCCACACATTCAACACCCCAGAGTTCATATGCATTATGGGCCCAAACGGAGTGGGTAAGTCGACTCTTATCCATTGTATCAACAAGATCCTCAAACCCACCGGGGGTGTTGTACTTATCAACGGCAACGACACCGCCAACATGAAGCTGAAAGAGGTCGCCAAGGATATCGGATATGTCCCTGCACAGTCGGAGGATTCATTCCCTCTGACCGTCGTGGACACTGTCATGGTGGGTCTCCAGAACGACTTCAAGTTCGGTACCAGGAAGGAAGACCTCGAGAGGGTATACGAGACCCTCAAGATGCTCAGCATCGAGCACCTCGCAATGAGGGATTTCAACGAGCTCTCCGCAGGTCAGCACCAGAAGGTCATGCTTGCAAGAGGACTTGTCAGGCAGCCTCCTCTTGTCCTCCTCGACGAGCCTACCTCCAACCTGGATATCAGGCACCAGATCGAGGTAACCAAGACTCTGGCACAGATGCCCAAGCTGACCAACAGCATCGTCATCATGATCAGTCACGATATCAACATCACTGCAAAGTATGCTGACAAGATCATGATGATCTCCAAGGGCGGAATCTATGCTTATGGAACACCTATGGAGGTCCTTACCAAGGAAGCCCTCAGGGACGTCTACGGTGTGGATGCCGACATCATCGAAAGAGACGGAAGGCCCCATATCATTTTGAATGATTCCATTCCGATTCCTAAGGAAGTCTAAACGGATTAGGGGGAGAAATCCCCCGAATTTTTATTGAAAATATGACGGCCCTAGGGCCGTCGGTTTCACATAATTCCCATCTGGGTCAGTTTCTCGGGAAGGTACGTATCTGTTACAAAGTCCAGACCGTATTTTGCCAAGGCCTGCTGCTCAGATTTCTTGTTCATTTCGAGCATGGCATGGATCTCGGTGTCCCAGAATTCGTCGGTGAACCTGGGATCGGAGAGTTCGGCCTTCAATGCATTGATGTCCTTGTCGCTGAGTTTGTCGGTGGGCAGATCGTAGTTGAGGATGTCCGATGCGGTGATTCCCACGAATTGTGCGGTGGGAGTTGCAAGGAAGTCCGAAAGGTGTGCGGTCTTGATCGCACCGTATGCAATGGATGCGAAGATCCTGAACGACCAGGGATCACCATCGGTGAATACGACGATGGGGAGACCCTCTTCCTCGTTGAGCCTTTTGATGAGCCTTCTGGTGGAACGTGTGGGCTGACCGGATAAGTGGACAAGGAGACAGTTCTCCCTTTCCGGGAACCCGTTCTCGATGAGACGAGCGAACATTCCTCCGGTCTCGATCGCCATGACGAATTTCAGGTTGTGACCTTTGATCCCGAAAGTTTCCTTCTCGACCGTGTACGGGATTCCGAATCCTGCCTCGGTGACATCGTCCATACAGTTGGTGACCTTAGGACCTTTCTTGGTCTGGATCTCGAAGTTGATGTCTCCGTAGACGTGGGCACTTCCTTCCTCGGGTCTGAGCTTGAAATCCTCTCTCATGCAGCTGGTCATGGTCTCTAGATCCTCTGCAAGCAGGTTGCTTTCATCCTGGGAATGGAATTTGGCCTGGTTCCATCCTTCGGAGATGTAGTACATTTCCCTTAAGGTAGAGGACTTGTTGTCACGGATCATCTGGTTGATGAAGTCGGTGGTGTAGACCGTTCTCAGAAGGGTGGTTGCACCCTGTGTGGTCTTTGCCGAACGGGAGGTCTTCATGTTGCCGTATTTCCATACCTGGGTCATAGGGTCGAACTCAATGTTCCTCTTGGACCTGAGCGGAAGCTGTACGTGGGGGATATCACCTTTGTCGAGATCCTCGTAGAGGCCTTCGGCGATCCTGGTGAGGCTTTCCATTGCGATCTGCTGTCTCTCGTTCATTCATCTGCCTCCTTTTCGAATTCTTC
>JAKSHV010000036.1 GCA_024399225.1 archaeon
CCACGGCAGGGTGCTCCGGTCTTGATCTGTCCGGTTCCCCATCCGACGGAAAGGTCTGCGATGGTGGTGTCCTCGGACTCTCCGGACCTGTGGGAGACGACGACCTTGTAGCCGTTCTTGTAGCTCATCTCCTGTGCATCCTGTGCCTCGGTGAGGGTTCCGATCTGGTTGACCTTGAGGAGGAGTGCGTTGGCTGCGTTCTGCTCGATTCCCCTTGCGAGACGTTTGCTGTTGGTGACGAAGAGGTCGTCTCCGACGATCTGACAGTGTGCACCGACAGCCTTGGTGAATTCGGCGGTGGTCTGGAAGTCGTTCTCCTGGAAGGGGTCCTCGATGGAGATCAGGGGGAAGGTCTTGACAAGGTCTGCGTAGTGGTCGAGGAGTTCTCCGCCGGTGAGGGAGAGTCCGTCGACATCATACTTTCCGGTCTTCTCGTCGAAGAACTCGGAGGATGCACAGTCCATACCGAGGTAGATGTCCTTACCGGGGGTGTATCCGGCGTCGGAGATAGCGGCCATGATGGTCTCCATTGCCTCTGCGACGGTGTTGAGAGGGGGTGCGAATCCTCCCTCGTCTCCGACGTTGATGGCTCCTGCGCCGTATTTCTTCTTGAGGATGGACTTGAGAGATGCATAGGTCTCTGCCGCCATCTGGAGACACTCGGAGAAGGAGGATGCCCCTACGGGGAGGATCATGCATTCCTGGATCTTGAGGTCGCCTCCGGCGTGCTTTCCGCCGTTGATGATGTTGTACATGGGGACGGGAAGGGTTACGTGGTCCTTTCCGACGTACTGGTAGAGGGGCATTCCGCTGACCATTGCTCCGGCCCTTGCGACTGCGAAGGAGACGGCGGTGGTTGCATTTCCACCAAGGTTCTTCTTGTTGTCGGTTCCGTCGAGCTCGTTCATGAGTGCATCGATTCCCTTCTGGTCGGTGGGGTCCATTCCGGTGATGGCCTTGGCGACGGTGGTGCGGACGTTCTCGACGGCCTTGGCGACTCCCTTTCCGGTGTACCTCTTTCCGCCGTCGCGGAGCTCGTGTGCCTCCCACATTCCGGTGGATGCACCGGAGGGTGCGATAGCGGATACCTGGTGACCGTTGACGGTGACGACCGCCTCTACGGTGGGGTTACCCCTGGAGTCCAGAACTTCTCTTGCCCATACTTTGTCAATAGTTGCCATATTCATTCCTCGTTGGTTTTGTACTCGGTCATCATTTCGGTGAGCAGCTTCCTGACGTTCTGCGTCAGGAGCTCGTCATCTACCGAGGTAAGTACTGTGAATGTAGTGTTTGTGCGCTTCTTCAGTGAAAGCATCTGTTTGATGGACCTCATGGTAAGATCCACTCCGCAGTGGTCGATGATGTTCTGAAGGTCTCCGATGGCAATAAGAGGGTACTTGTTGCTGGTGACGAACTTCTCCACCGCCTCGATCATGGTTCCCAGAGGATAGTTGGAACCTGACAGGGTGAACACCTCTGCCCCCTTGTCCAATCCGAACTGCTCCCTTGCCACCTTGGCCCTCACATGGGTCAGAAGCAGCATGTCGTATCCCGCATTGGCGAAGATCTGCATGACCTGGTGGATTATGATCGGACGACTTTCGAAGAACACGTAGGATTCTCCGAACATGATCCCCTTGCGGGTGAGCTCCACCTCGGGGTTGAGGGCCTCGTTCTCCTTGAAAAGTACGGGAGCCTCGTCCTTCTTCTCCTTGGGTATGAGCTGCTTTATGGATTCGGTGAGCTGACTCTCGGTGAACGGCCTGACGAGAGATGCCTTCAGGAACGGACAGTCGGTGGGAGCCACCTCGTAGATGGTCCTGACGACGAGGATACCCGGCCCTTCCTCGATCTTCTTCTTGCGTTCCTTCCTGCTCTCCTTCTCCTCCTCCACGGGGGTGACGGCAGTCATGAACCTCATTCCGTTTCCGTTCTCGACGGAAGTGTCGAGAATGACGATCTGGGGATTGTAACTCTTCATCTCCTCAAGAGCGTCGGCGACGGTGGTGGACACCTTCTTTTCTATACCGAACTTATCAAGCATTCCGCAGAACATCTGCGTCATTGCGCTCCTGTCTTCGATGACCAGTGCTTTCACAAAAACCACTGATGAGCACTATATATTTTTAATATAAAATAGAAAGGAAAAGGTCCTGTCATTCAGACAGACCCAAGTTACACTAATAGTGTTAAAAACAATTGTAGCGGGTGTCCGTCAAGCGGACGATCCCGCCGCAACCGGGCGCCTAAAAAGGCAAGAAGCACTTACTGCTTCCTGCTCTCTTTTGCCTTGGGCCTAAGGTTGCTGTATCCGCATTTGCGGCACTTGGTTGCTTTCGGGGGGTTCGTTGCATAGCAGTTCATGCAAACGGACTTGTCAAGCAGCCTAGCTTCTGCCTCTTTGAAACGGGCCATTTGTTATTCCTCTGCTCGACCAATAGTCCGCTACTATAAAAGACTTCTATCGCAAAAGAAGGGAATCAGTCGAACAGTTTTCTCTGCTGGATAATATCCTCGTAACGTTTTCCAGACAAAGATCCGAAAAGTTCGTGTGTCAGATAGTCGGGTTTGACCGCATCGACTATCTCGTTGACCCTCTTGGAACTGTAGGGACGGTGCTGATCTATGTTTCCGGCATGCTTGTATGCCTTCTGCATATAGGCATCGAAATCACCCTCTGGGTCATATGACTCCGGGATGAAAGTGTGCCTGTATTCCGCAGTGGTGCTGAGCTGAAGATGCATGGTTCCGATACGGTCCTTCATGTCCTGCGGATAACCGTCAACGACCTTCAGGACCTCGTCGATGGCGCTGTCCTCGTCGTAGGCCCCCTCACAGCTGTTCATGAGATGTCCGGTGTCCAGGGTGAATCCCCAGTTATCGAACTCCAGCTTGTCTTCCATCAGCCTCCATTCCGCGGGGGATCTCAGGAGAAGTCCTTCCCACCACAGGTTCTCGAAGGCGATCTTGAACGGAGGTTCCCCGTCAGGATACTGGGACACCGCACGGTTGACCATTTCTATGAAATCGGAAAGCACCTTCATTCCATCATCACGGTGCTTCCTCTCCAGGACCTGCCTCATATCGGTGTTCGAGGCGTGGAGAACACCGTATGCAGGATTGAGGACTGAAGCGTAGTCGATGGACAGCTTCAGGTTGTCGACCATCTCCTCGCGGGTGTGGCCGAGATAGAAATATCTGATGTCACCCACGTCACCGCCGTAGTTCCTGCCTTCCCAGGCGCTGTGCCAGTCTAGGGCATAGGGAAGGTGGACGGAGGTGACCGCGGGGACCTTGTAATACGATACATCGACAGGTTCGAAGAGTGTGAACAGTTCCAGACCCTCGATGCCCATGGCAGCGAGTTTCTGCACCGCATCCCCCTCTCCGGGGATGTCCTCGAACTTCTCGAATACGGACCAGCTTGTGAGATGCTTCATCAGATGAGCTCGAATGCTGCGTTGAGTCCCGCCTCGATGGCGATGATCTTGCTGCTTCCGCTTCCGACGATGAGTGCGTCATCCTCGGTGATTCCGCTTTCCTTACGGATCTTGTATGCGAGCTCAGGGGTCTGCTCGTCCATGTTCCAGTCCGGAGGGATCATGAGCTTTCCGTCGCGGATGACGATGGTGGTGCATCCGTCGGCCCCTGCCTTGATTCCTGCATCCCTCTGCTCCATTCCGTTGACGATCTTCTGGGCGACGCCGTAGACGATTACACCCTGGGAGAATTCACCCTTGACGGAGTCGCCGAGGTTGACATCGATGAGCCTGATGGGGATCTGGTCGAGGAAGGTGAGACCTGCCTTGGTAATGGAGATTCCAGTCTGTTTGATGCAGACGAAGTTCCAGTCGCGGAACTTCTCGAGAATACGGCGCATGCTTCCCTCTCCGACGCCGACGAGCTCTGCGAGCTTCTTGCGTCCGAGCCTCTTTCCGTCTGCCAGAAGGTAAAGTGAGTAGTAAACGTCCGCATCGGTGAAACGGAACATAGGTCCGAAAGCGGGAATATCCATAATTTTCATAATTGCGCCTCTTTTTCTTTTTGCATGGATTCCCTGCGGATCAGACGGATTCGTACGACCAGACCGTCATATCCCTCCATAACGGGATCATTTTTCGAAAGACGATTTGGCAGTATTCCATTCATCCATCCAATGGGGAGAATGCATTGGATAATTGGCATTCTCCTTAATAAACGAGAGCCATCTCAATATTCATATAGGAATAGAAAAATCACATTCACATGAAGTTCCCTCCGGCCACCGACATCCGCAGAATGAGGAAAGCACTCGACATCACACAGACCGATCTCGCAAGGGAATCGGGGGTCAGCCAGAGTACCATCGCAAAAATCGAGAGGGACAGGATCTCCGCAAGCTATGATACCGTCGTAAAACTGTTCGAAACCCTCAACGAGATGGCGAAAGGAGAGAGACGCGACCTTACCGCCTCGGATGTAGCATCCAAGGACATCATCAGTGTGCAGAGTTCTGACAAAGTTCGTGTTGCGTCGGAGCTCATGAGGACCGCTGGAATTTCTCAGTTACCCGTCCTCAGAGGGGATGTCCCCGTCGGAAGCATCTCCGAGAAGATCATCTTCGACAGGATCAGGGCAGGAAAGACCATGGAGGAACTGAAGGATGCGCCCATCTCCCTTATTATGGAGGAGTCCTACCCCGTCGTCACCGAGACCACCCCCATTTCTTCCATCACCGCGATGATGAGCGACTGCAACGCAGTGCTCGTGGCAAAGAAGGGAAAACTCATCGGTATGATAACCAAGGCGGATATCCTCAAGCTGATTTGAGGCCTTTTTTGGTTATCGTGTAAAAATCAAAGTCAGAGGGGGCGATCGTGTTTTCGAACACGGTTTTTGCCTCCTCGACCAATACCTTGCGGTCCTTGTAACGGTTACTTATGTGAACAAGGACCAAATCCTTCACCTCGGCTTCCTTGGCGGTCTCCGCTGCGGAGACATCGGTGCTGTGGAAGTGCGCATCGGCGAGTTCGGACTCGCTTGACATATAGGTCGATTCATGTATCAGGACATCCACGCCTTTGACCGCATCTAGAACTGTCTGGCACTTCATCGTGTCACCGGTGTAGGCGATGGCCTGACCGGGTTTCGTGGGAGCAGTTATGTCTGCGAGTGTGACCCCGTTGACGGTCTCTCCGTTCTCCAGTTCCGTGAATGCCTTTCCTCTGATTCCGAGTTCGCGTGCCTTGATCTTGTCGATCTTTCCACGTATGTCGGGTTCACGGACAACATATCCCTGGGACAGGATACCGTGCTTCGTCTCGAACACTGTGACCTTCAGGTCCCCTACCTCGACGACATCACCAGGTGAGACGTCACGGACATCGAGCTCGTACTCGATCTCCCCCTCGCATACGTTCATGCAGGTTTCAAGGGCATCCTTCAGTCCCTTGGGTCCGCAGACTATGACTGGATCGGTCCTTCCCGACATCCCCATGGTCTGGAGAAGTCCGGGAAGTCCGTAGAAATGGTCGCCGTGAAGATGCGTGATGAAGATTGCACGGATCTTCATGAATGAAAAGCGGGAGATCATCAGCTGACGCTGGGAACCTTCACCGCAATCGAAAAGGATGATGTCCGACCCCCTGCGTGCCGCCACACAGGGCAGAGCGCGTTCCCTGGAAGGTACGCTTGCACCGGTGCCGAGGAAGAGGAGGTCGAACATTTTCAGGACTCAGTCGTAGACTGCGTCGATGGACCTTGCGGTCTTGGTCTCTTTCTTGTACTGTTTGTAGTGCTCTTTGCAGAGGTGTGCGTTGTGGGTGATCTCGCCCTTGAAGACGAGGCTGCACTTTGCGAGCTGTTTGAGGTTGAGGGACCTCTCTGCCTCGCATTCGCATCCCTTTACATCGCAAACACTGGTCTTAGGGCCGTGGCCTGCTGTGCTAGACATAGTTTTCGTATAGTCCTATGGCTGATATAAGACTGTCGTAGCCCAAAAACAAAGAGCCAGACTCAGATAATGGGGATGTCCGATTCGGCTTTCAGATGTCCGATGGCCTTCCTTCCCTCGAGGGTGATGGCGTAGATGCGCCATTTCTGACTCTGCATGTGGGCGATGAATCCGGCACTCTCGAGGATGTCGAGATGGTAGGATAACTTGGAATCGGACATGCCGGTGATCTTCTTCATGATGCTGGGGCAGAGGTCTGCCACGAGAAGGGCATGCATGATCTGCAGACGTACCGGTGCGGAAAGTGCCTTGAACCTTTCGGCCTGGGCCTCGTATGTCTCCGCAGAAGGAATGTGCTCCATGATCTTGGGGAGACCGCCCTTGCTCTTCACTATCTCCTCCATCTCGGGAGGAAGGTTGAGCACACCTTCTGAGTGTTTGTTCGGGTAGTTTCCGGTCATTTTTTTCACACATCCTTTCGGATTCGCGATATATCCAATATTTCAATAATATTTGAAATATCCCCCTTTTCGATAGTATATTATTGGGAAAAGCGTTGCACTCATTATGACCAAAATCGCTCCCTCTATGCTTTCGTGTGACTTTTCCAGACTAGGTGAGGAACTCGCCCGCGTGGAAAGGTCGGGAGCCGATTGGGCACATCTCGACGTCATGGACGGAATGTTTGTTCCGAACCTCACCTTCGGAGCCCCCGTGATCAAGTGTGCCAGACACTGGACCAAGCTGCCTTTCGACGTCCACCTCATGATCGAGGATCCCGCAAGGTACATCGATGATTTCGCCAAGGCGGGAGCGGATTGGATCACAGTACACACCGAGGCATCCGGAAGCACCGACGAGGCAATCAAGAAGATTCTCGACAACGGTCTCAAGGCAGGAGCGACCCTCAACCCTGGAACCCCCGTCACCGATCTCGACCCCTATCTCGACAAGCTCGACCAGGTCCTCATCATGACCGTCAACGCAGGTTTCGGCGGACAGAAGTTCCACGAGGAATGCCTCCCCAAGATCGAGTACATCAGGAAATGGGCAGACGAGCACAACCCCAAACTCGAGATCACCGTGGACGGCGGAATCAACCGCGAGACCGGAAAGATGTGCGTCGATGCAGGCGCCACCTGCCTCGTGGCCGGAAGCTCCCTTTTCAAGCTCGAGGACATGACCGACGAAATCGCACTGTGGAAGACCTACGGACCCAACGCAGAGTGAGCAGAGATGGGAGTAAACCTATCCGACCTTGTGGAACCCAGGACCGTAGAACTCGACGAGCTCCGCGGAAAGAAGGTTGCGGTCGACACATACAACATCGCATACCAGTTCATGTCCGCCATCAGACAGCCCGACGGATTCCCCCTCAGTGACAAGCAGGGAAGAATCACCTCTCATCTGTCCGGATTCCTCTACAGGACCGCCAACCTGGTCGAGTCCGGGATCGAACCCATCTTCGTCTTCGACGGAAAGCCCCACAAACTGAAGGCGGCGACCCTCGAAGAGAGAAAGGAGAGAAGAGACAAGGCACAGGAGGAATGGAAGGCCGCCATCGAGAAGGGCGACATGAAGACCGCCTACACCAAGGCACAGCAGACCTCCAGGATGACCCCCGAGGTACGCGATTCCGCCAAGGAGCTCATCGGTTATCTCGGATTCCCCATGGTCATGGCACCCTCCGACGGAGAGCAGCAGGCCGCCTTCATGTGCAACAGGAAGGATGTCTACGCAGCAGCCTCCCAGGATTTCGATTCATTACTGTTCGGAACCCCTCTCCTGCTGAGGAACCTCACCCTCACCGGAAGGAGGAAGGTCCCCGGAAAGGACATCTACAAGGAGATCAAGACCGAGATCATCGATTCGAACGAGTTCCTGACCACCCTCGGAATCACCAGGGAACAGCTCGTCGACATGTGCATGCTCATCGGAACCGACTTCAACCAGGGTATCAAGGGTATCGGCCCCAAGAAGGCCCTCAAGCTCATCAAGGACAACGGCAACCTCGAGTGCGTCATGACCAAGATCGGAGAGAACATCCCCGACTACGAGGAGATCAGGGACATCTTCCTGAACTACTCCGGAACCGAGGACTACGAGACCAAGTTCAAACCAATCGACAGACAGGCCGTCGTCGATATGCTGGTGTCGTACGACTTCGACGAAGGCAGGGTCAACTCCGCCCTCGACCGTATCGAGAAGGCAAGGAAGGAAGCTGCCGCCAAGAAGAAGCAGAGGTCCCTCGACTCGTGGTTCTGATGCATTTCGCGGATTCCCACATCCACTTCTGCAACATCACTGACACTTCGTGTTACCCTGATCTGAAGGATGCTCCGCTTCTCCTATCATGTGTGGCGGAGCATTCCGAATGGGAATCGCAGAAAGCAGTCGATGACTCGAGGATCGTAAAATTCTACGGCATCCACCCCTGGTATGCCGACCAGTGGAACGATGAAGTTGAAACAGAACTGAGGACCATTCTTTCGGAAGACCCAGATGCTCAGATCGGTGAGATTGGTCTGGACAACAAACATCCCAATCTCGGACTTCAGAAGGAGGTATTCTCGAAACAGCTCTCACTAGCGTCCGAGTTCGGAAGAACAGTGAACATCCACAACATCGGATGCGACGGAGATCTCGTCAGACACCTAAAGACCAATGCGAAGAACTGCAGGAGCATAATCCTCCATTCATTCAACGGTCCCGACACGAAACCTTTCAGGGACCTCAACTGCTACTTCTCGATCAATCCCCGTATCCTTGGAAAATCCCCCGAGAAGCTGCACAGCATCCTCTCAACGATACCTGAAGACCGTCTCCTAATCGAGACCGATGCTCCGTATATCGCAAGGAACTTCGTCACCATGGGCGATTTCATAAGTACTTTGGCGGAAATACTCGATATCGAACCGGAGGTCCTTGCCGAAAGGACCCGCGAGAACGCCAGGAGGGCAGTACAATGACCGAGAACATCAGCACCAGGACACAGATCCTCATCGGAGAGGAGGGAATCGAGAAACTCAGGAACTCCTCCGCCATCG
>JAKSHV010000037.1 GCA_024399225.1 archaeon
CGTTCAGCAGATCTGTCTAATAGATTCAATTGTTGCTCTTTTTGTCATTCAGGCTCATGCGATACATGTCGCGGATTACGGTGATGGTCACTATCACGATGATGATCATCAGCACGACCATGAGCGCACTGCTCTTGACGAAGTGGACGATGTTACCAAGGAGTTCGGACTCTCCGACCACCACACCGTGAACCTTGTTCATATCGGTGGTGATCTCGGTACCGGTGGTGTTGTCTCCGCTGGTGGTGATCTTTACGATGTTTCCACCGGAATCCCTCTCGAGATCAATGACTCTGTGGATGGTCTCCCTGTTGCTGTACTCGAAGGATATGACATCCCCGACACTGATGGAGTTCTTGGCACTGGCACTAAGTTTGTGCGTCATGATGAGAGCATCCTTGGCGATCTTTCCGATACTGAAGGAATGTTCCAGGATCTCGGTGTTGGCGGACGCACATCCTGTGTGGGGGCAGTCCATGTGTGTGCCGATAGACTTCAGGTTGTTGGGAAGCCAGTAGGCATCGCAGTCCTTACAGTGATAGTATGCATCCGGATGCACACTGCCGTCCATCGAATTGGTGACGACAATACGTGTCTCGCGGTCGGAAAGGTCGAAGGACTTTCCGTTCAGGTCGTAGACGATGAAGAGCGCTGTGGCTACAACGACGACTGCTGCAACTATGGCGATAATCTTCTTCTTTGACATCTCGACCAAAGGTATCACTCCTGTAACGATTAGGGTCGAATCATCAATTTAAATGATTCGTAGACAAAGTGTCCATTATGTCAAAAATATCGACGTCCGCAACGGAGTTGTACACGAAGGTCGGCTTGAGTCCGGACGCTTCCAGAAGGGCCCTGTCGGTCTCTCCGGACAATACCAGGATCGAGGAGCAGCCTGCATCCACGGCCATCTGAATGTCGGTGGAGAGACGGTCTCCTGCCATGACGATCTTGTCAGCAGGCACACCCATCTCGAGTGCGGCCATGTCCAGAATGAGACGGTTGGGCTTTCCGACGACGGTGGCCTTCCTTCCGGATAGGGACTCGAACATTGTGATGAAAGGACCCACATCGATGTCGTATCCTGACTCGCTGGGACATACATCATCGGGGTGTGTGACGACCAGTTCGGAACCATTGGCGAGTGCGTGGTAGATTGCATTGATCTTGGCATAGTCGATGGTCGTATCGTAGGTGAACAGGACTATGTCAGGATTCTGATCCCAGGTGGCCAGGGGGACTCCGGAGGCTACGATCTCTGCCATGACATCCTCGGTTGCCACAGGACATACGGTCTTTCCCGCACGTTCCTCCTTGAGGAAGCGGAGGGTTGCGATGGTGGATGTGAGGACATCCTCGTCCCTGATATTGAATCCCATGCGCCTGAGACGGTCGCCGTAGAATGAACGTGAATGTGATGAATTGTTGGTAATGAATCTGAAGGGGATGTTGTTGGCGATGAGGTTGTCTATGAATTCCTTGACTCCCTCAATGGGCCTCTCACCATGGTATACGGTGCCATCCATGTCCAATGCGAATCCGATCATAGGTTGAATTCCTCTTTGACCATCCTGAGGGTCTTGCGAAGTTCTTCGCGTGCGACCTTCTGATAGACACATGCCATCGGATGGTAGGTGGGGATGAAAGTGATTTTCTCGCCGAGTATATCGACGGTCTGCCTTGTGTTGACCACAGGCGCCATGGGTCCGGAATAGCCGAGCAGATCCGTGAGGGCGGACTTGCCCAGTCCGATGATTACTTTGCGTCCTGCGAGCTCGCTGTCGAGGAACTGCCTGCAAGCAGCCATCTCTTCCTTCTCAGGGTCGCGGTTCTCGGGCGGGCGGCATTTCACGGTGTTTGTGATCATGACCTTGCTGCGGTCAAGACCGACATCCTCCATGGCCTGGTTGAGGATCTTTCCGGCACGTCCCACGAAGGGCGCTCCCTGAAGGTCCTCGTTCGCCCCAGGGGTCGCGCCTACGAGTACCACGGGAGAGCTGAGATCGCCGGAAGGCAGGACCAGGTTGGTACGGCCCTTGCACAGGCCGCACAGACTGCAGTCCGCCTTCGGCTGAATCATTGTGATGCATCCTTGAGAAGGTCGGAACCTTTCACGAGTGCACTGAGTTCCACGCCGATCTCGGCGAGGTTCTCCTTTCCTCCGCCCTCACGGTCGATGACGGAGAAGATCCTGTTGATGATGACGCCTTCCTCACGAAGACCGTTGATGGCCTTGATGCAGGATCCGGCGGTGGTGACGACATCCTCGACCATGAGGACCTCGTCTCCTTTCTCGAAGTCGCCTTCCACGAGCTTTCCGGTTCCGTGGTCCTTCTTCTCCTTACGTACCATGAGGAGGGGGATTCCGGTCTCGAGTGAAAGTGCGGTTGCGAGGGGGATGGCTCCGAGAACGACTCCTCCGACCCTCTTGGGCTTGAGTCCCATTTCTTTGATCTTGGCAGCCATCTGTTTGGCGATGAGTCCGAGTACCTCGGGCTTGGTGCTTGCCTTCTTGATGTCGATGTAGTAACTGCTCTTGGCTCCGGAGGCGAGAGTGAAGTCGCCGAACTGGAGTGCTCCGCAGGTTTCCAATGCTTTCTTGAGATCTTCCATATTTCTCACCAGGGCTCTTTCTTAAGTCCGATCCTGTAGCCGATAATGTTCGCGATACGGTGGATGAAGAACATAGTCAGCAGAATGATGATGAATGCACAGATGCGCCATCCCTCGAAGTAGGTTGCATAGACCCAGCTGAAGTTGAAGATGGTGGTGATGATGAATGCACCGGCAACGAAATCATACTGGTCGAGGATGGGTGCCTTCTGACCCCTTGCAAGTCCAAGCCTTCTCTTGACGAAGGCCGCGCAGAGGTCACCAAGCAGCGCACCGTAGGCTAGGCATACGATGATGGCGATGTTACTATAGAAACCACCGTATCCCCAAGTGTCGACGGAGTCGGTAAGATAGGATATGCCGACGATGGCAAGACCTACAAGGGATGCACATGCGCCGCCTCCGATGAAACCGCTCCATGATTTTCCGTCACCGAATATCCTTTTTCCATGCCAAGATTTTCCGAAATCAATCTTGGTCTTACCTCCGAACATCGTAGCGAAGGTATTGGACAGCATGGCCGGGATAAACAGCCACAGTCCGTTCAGCATGATGCTCAGAACACCGATGACGTCCATGATGAGGTTATACCGAGAATTCTTAAAGGTCTTTCGGACACGACAGTATTATTTTAAGGAAGCAGATTAGGGATTATGCTTGTATTGGACAGTTCCGCACTATTTTCAATGGAACAACTACCGGAGGAGGAATCATGCTGTCCCCCCGGAGTCATCAAGGAACTCACCAAATACAAGGACCACAGACTTGACCTCTGGGGCGATCTCCTGAGGGTCTCCGACTGCACCGAGGCATCCGTCAAAAAGGTGGAGGAAGCCGCAAGGAAAAGTGGCGACCTGGGAAGGTTGTCACCCGTGGATATCACCGTGCTGGCACTTGCTGTCGATGTGAACGGAACCGTGATGACAGACGACTATTCCATCCAGAACACAGCACGTATCATGGGCATCCCCTACAAGGCAGTGGGACAGGAAGGCATCAAGAAGGTCGAGAAGTGGAACTACCAGTGTATCGGCTGCAAGAAATGGTACAAGGAGAAGATGCCCGATTGCCCTATATGCGGTTCCGAGATGCGTGCCCACAGGAAACGCTGATCAGGGGAAGATGCGCTTACAGCGGATGAGCTTGCCCATACGCCTGGTACCGAGAATCCTCATGCACATAGCGGTGCTCCACTCACTCCTGAATGCGAAGGTATCGGCAAGCTTCTTGTTGAAGGCTGCAGTTTTCAAGGGTTTGTAAAGGACCTCGCGCCATGCCTGCTCGTACTCTGCGATGGAACGGTTCTTCAGGATGTTATCTGCTGCGACCTCTCCTGCCATACGGCCGGTGATCATTGCCTGGGGGATTCCTCCTCCGTTGACGGGCATAACGACTCCTGCTGCGTCTCCGACGACCATTCCAATATCGGAATAGGTCTTCTTGATGGGACCTTCGCTGGGAACGTACTTACCCTCGATCTTGGTCATGATGTTGAGGTTGTGCTCTGCGGTGAACCTGTCGAAATACTCGCGGAGAGTACCGTTGGAGAACTTGGGGGAGAATCCCACTCCGACATTGGCCTGTCCTGCCTTGGGCATGATCCAGCCGTATGCTCCGGGTGCGATGCCTCCGAAGAACATCTGGACGACGGGTTCGAAATCACCCTCTGCCTGTGCGGAGACAGCAGGGTACTGGTTCTTGTTAGCATCAAGACCCAGACTCTTGGCGACACGGGATCCGGGGCCGTCGGCTCCGATGATTGTCTTGAACTCGATGTCGCCGATGGTGGTCTTTGCGACACCGTTCTCTATCTTCTTGAAACGACAGGATTTGATGAGTTCGGCACCTGCACTGACCGCCTGGTCTGCAAGATACTGGTCGAACCTGTTCCTGTCTGTGGTGTAACCGGTGAAGGGGAACTCCCACCTGCGCATCTTGGGGTCGATGAGACGGATGGCCTCGACCTCGCAGATCTTCAGATTGGAAGGCATCTCGAAAAGGGACTCTGCATCCTCGAGATTGGGGAACATGTCCACGATCTCCTGGAAGGAGGGCATGAGCTCTCCGCAGCGGACGGGGACTCCGACCTCGGGACGCATCTCGATCATGGTGACCTTGACACCTTTTTCAGCTGCAGTACGGGCGGCCAGGCTACCAGCGGGACCTGAACCGACAACGAGCACATCGGTCTGGATTTTCTCAGTCATTGGCATCACCTGTCGCGTGCGACGATGTAGTCGATGAGGTCGATCATGGCCTGCTTGTAAACAGAATCCTCGAGGGTCTGAAGTTCCTCGAGTGCCAGATCGGAATACTTCTTCGCAAGTGCGAAGCAGCGTTCGATGGAGTCAGTCTTCTTGATGAGCTCGATTGCCTCGTATGCCTCATCATAACTGGTGTTCTCCTTTTCAAAAATCTCCCTGACGCGGGCACCGTAGGTGGGGTCCTGCATCGCATAGATTGTGGGAATGGTAGGTTTTCCTTCGACAAGATCGTTTCCGACCTTCTTCCCGGTGTTCTTGGTGTCGCCGATGACGTCGAGAAGATCGTCGATGATCTGGAAGGCGAGACCGACGTTGTAAGTGATGTCTCCCACCTTTTGGATGGCCTCGTAGTCGTCGGGCCTTGCAAGGTATGCACCGCACTTTGCAGATGCCTCGATGAGGTGTGCGGTCTTACCGGAGATGATCTTGATGTACTGGGTCTCGTCAGCGTCGATGTTGTGCTCGTACTTCTTCTGGTCGAATTCTCCGGAACCCATAGCGGCTGCCGCCTCGATGACGTATCCGACGATCTCCTTTGAAGTGGATCCCATGAGCTGGAATCCGAGAGCATACATGAAGTCTCCCGCAACGATAGACTTTCCGAGAGAATACTGTTTGTACAGTGCTTTCGCACCCCTCCTCATCTCACCTTCATCGTTGATATCATCGTGAATGAGGGTTGCGTTGTGGATAAGTTCTACTGCAGCTCCGAGGTCGACGGCCTTATCGGGTTCGGTACCTCCAAGAAGACGGTAGGAAAGGATGCACATTGCGGGCCTGATCCTCTTTCCGTGGTTGGATAGGACGTACCTGCACATCTCGCGGAGCTGGGGGTTTTCAGCCTTGGCAGTAACATCGTCCATTACGACCTCCACTTTTGCGAGTTCGTCAGAAATACATGAGGACCAGTTACTTGCCATCGATTGTGACATAGCCAGAGCCTATTAATAGGTTGCTTGTAAAACTATAGTTGGACGACGATTATTCTACTACAACCGCCGTCGATATGGTTTCAGGCAGGTTCCCATTTGCACCTGACGGGAGATACGATGGCATTCTCGGCCTTGAGTTCCTTGAATGCCTTGTCGATCTCCTTCCTGTCGATGCCGGTGATCTTCTCGACCTCTCCTGCACTGAGAGGTTTGCCTGCTTCTTTCATTGCTTTGATGACTTCGTCTTTGACTGCCATTGCCTATCACTTCCGTGAATGGAATCGCAGTCCCAGTAGTTAAAGAATCAGTAGAAAAATCCCGGCCCGAAGGCCGGTAAGGGGTTTGGGGTTACTCTCAGAATCCGAGGAGATCGTGTGCTGCGGTTGCGCAGGGGTCGAGGATTACGTCGGGGTAGACTCCGAGTACGACGACTGCGATGACGCAGATGACGATTGCAACTGCAAAGGTCTTGGGGATAGCGATCTTTCCGTCTGCACCCTTGTTGGGTTTCTCGATGTACATAGCCCTGATGACCCTGACGTAGTAGTACAGGGAGATTGCAGAGTTAAGGACTGCGATGAATGCAAGCCAGACCCAGGAGGAGATTGCTCCGTTCTCGTAGACTGCTCCGGAGAACAGTACGAACTTGGAGGTGAATCCTGCGAGGGGAGGTACTCCTGCGAGGGAGAAGAGGAAGATCATCATGGCGAATGCCAGGAGAGGTGCCCTCTTTGCGAGTCCGTTGTAATCAGAGATCTTCTCACCGACGCCGGCGCAGATGAGTGCTCCGACGATGATGAATGCTCCACCTTTCATGAACACGTGGGTGAACATGTGGAACATTCCACCGGTAAGGGCGTAGGGAGTCATGACTGCCATGGCAATCAGGATGTATCCTGCCTGTGCGATAGAGGAGTATGCGAGCATCCTCTTGATGTTGTTCTGTGCAATAGCGACGACGTTACCGACAGTCATGGAGATGGCTGCGATGATAGCGAAGAGGTACTGGACAGGCTCGATGTTGAGGCCGCTGATTGCGGCTGCTGCAACGAACATCACAAGGAAGATCTTGAAGAAGACTGCAAGACCCATCTTCTTAGATCCGGTTGCCAGGAAGATAGAGACGGGGGTTGCTGCTCCCTCATATACATCGGGTGCCCACATGTGGAAGGGTGCGGCTGCGATCTTGAATCCGTAACCGGCGATCATGGTGATGACACCGATGACGAAGATCCAGCTGTATCCACGGGCTGCGAGTGCAGGTCCGAGAGCTGCGAGGCTCATGGTTCCGAGTGCTCCGTAGATCATGGAGATACCATAGATGGTAAGAGCAGTGGAGAGACCTCCGATGATGACATACTTGACTCCGGCCTCTGCGGCGCGGGGGTCGTTCCTCTTGAGGGTTACGAGTGCGTAGGAGCTGATACTGACTGCTTCGACTCCGACGAAGATACCGATAAGGTCGGTTGCGCATGCGACGAACATCATACCAACGGTGGCGATGAGCATCAGTGCGCTGTACTCTCCGAAGTGGAGCTTGGTGACCTCTTTGCTTGCTCCGGATACGAAGATTGCCATAAGGGCAACGATCTGGAACAGGAGGATCATAAGTCCAGCGAAGGAGGAGTAGGTGAAGAGTCCACGGAAGGAGGATCCAACTTCACCGAAGTAGCGGTAGTCTCCGAGGCTGTCGATGTAGTGCAGCATCAGAAGATTCATTGCAATGGATACGACCACAAGGACTGCAGCGACTGCGGTGACTGCGACCCTCTTCTTGGAAAGAAGGTAGACTGCAGGCATGAGCAGTGCTCCGATGATCAGGATGATCATGGGCATGATTGCGGTGTAATATCCGAAGATGTCAGTAAGCATGGTTGCGTCCATCAGAAGCCTCCTGCGTAGGGTGCAATGTAGCTGAGTGCGAGGTCAGGCCAGAATCCGTAGATTGCTACGGCGAAGGCAAGAACTGCGAGTACGATTGCCTCAACCTTGTCAACGTCGTGGACGTGAGCGAAGTCGAGTTTGGTGGTGAGCCTTCCGAACAGGGTCCTCTGCATAGCCCACAGGTAGTATCCTGCGGTGAGGAGGAGGGACAGGAGACAGAACACGAGAAGCGCGATCATGTTGTGGTCAAGGGTCCACTGGTAGAATGCGGCGATGATACCGAACTCTCCCCAGAATCCGATGAGTCCGGGAAGTCCAAGGGATGCCATGAAACAGAACATCATGAAGGTTGCGTAAACGGGAACTTTTCCAGCGATTCCTCCCATGAGGGGGATGTCCCTGGTTCCGAAGTTGTGACCTGCGGTACCACAGACAAGGAAGAGCATAGCGGAGATGAGTCCGTGTGCGAACATCTGGAAGGTGGCGAAGAGGATACCGATCTCGGAGAGGGTTCCCATAGCGACCATTACCAGACCCATGTGGCTGATAGAGGAGTATGCGACCATCTTCTTGAGGTCCCTCTGTGCGATACATGCGTATGCACCGTAGATCATTGCGAGGATACCCATTCCGATCATGAGGAACTGCCATTTCTCGGCTCCGAGGGGGAGTGCTTCGAGGCAGACCCTGATGATACCATAGGATCCCATCTTAAGCATGACACCAGCCAGAAGGACGGATCCTGCGGTAGGTGCCTCGACGTGTGCATCGGGAAGCCAGGTGTGGAAGGGCACTGCAGGCATCTTGACTGCGAATCCGAAGAAGAGAAGCAGGAAGACGAATACCTGGAATACCTCGTCTGCGCCGGCGATGTACTGCTTGACGGTTGCGAAGCTGAAGTCAACGATTCCGGTTCCGGAAAGGTTGGATGCCTCGAAGGCCATCAGGAAGATACCGATGAGCATTACGAGAGATGCGACGTGGGTGTAGATGAAGAACTTGATGGCAGAGTAGTGCCTCCTGGGACCTCCATACCAAGAGATAAGGAAGTACATAGGAATCAG
>JAKSHV010000038.1 GCA_024399225.1 archaeon
GAGTCGAGCTCTGCCTCGTCCTCCTTCCTTCCCATGATGGTCATGGTCCTCTTGACCCTGGACATGGAGGTGACCTTACCGACCTGGATGACCTTTCCCCAGTAGTCGAGGTCGTTGACGACGTCCTGTGCATATACGAACTCGACCTTGTCCCTGGGGACTCCGAGTGCGACGAAACAGTCCTCCATATACTTGGCGACCGCGCGGATGTTCTCGAGGTTTCCGCCGACCTTGTCATTGATCATTGCGTGCCAGTCTGCCCAAAGAATGATGACCTTGAATCCTGCATCGCAGAGATCCTTGATCTTGGCGGTGACGAGCGCCCATCCCATGTGGACGAGTCCGGAAGGCTCGAAACCGATGTATGCCAGAGGCTGCTCTTTGGTTTCAAGAATCACCTTGAGATCATCCTCTCCGACGACCTCCATGGTGTTCCTGGTAATCAGGGCAAGTCTTTCCTCTACGTTCATATTATCTGTTGCGTGATTGGGTTTTCTCTAATATAGAAGTTGGCAAACATATTAACGGAACGATGTACTGATGCGCCATATGTACCGCAGACTGAAGGACAGCCTCGAAGCGAGTCAGATCGTGGATAAGAACGGTTATTCCTACTTCGTCCACCCTCTCACCGACGGTGTTCCCTTCATGGAGCCCGGGATCCTGCGCGAGGTCCTCAACTGGATGAAGGATGTCGGGAACTTCGACTGCGATTACATAGTCGCACCGGAAAGCATGGCGATACCCCTTGCGGTTCCCCTTTCCCTCGAACTCGATATCCCATACACGGTCCTGAGAAAACGTTCCTACGGTCTTCCCGGCGAGGTTGTATTCCAGCAGAAGACAGGATATGCAGATTCCCTCATGTCTGTGAACGGTCTCAAGAAAGGTGACAGAGTTGTGATCCTTGACGACGTCGTCAGTACCGGAGGTACGCTCGATGCCATCATCAAAGCCCTTCGTGACGAGGTTGGTGCAGTAATCGTGGATGTTCTGGTACCGGTCAACAAGAACTGTGGAACGGACATCGTACTGAAAGACACAGGGGTCACCGTGAAGACGATGGTAAGTATTTCCATCGTCGACGGCAAGGTCAAGGCTAACTGACTAACTGCAGTATCAGCCTTTCTTAAAGGGTCCCGATGTCTCTGACATATGGGCCCCGAACTAATTTTGATGGTAGTTCTGGCAAGCACCGCAGGTGCTTTGATCGGGACATTTACCGGCCTGATACCGGGGGTCCATGTTAACACGGCCGCTGCGATAATGCTTGGAACCTATCCTCTGATGGTCGAATTCGTGTCCGGATTCACAGACCCAGCGTACACGCCTATCCTGGTCTCCTGCTGTATAATGTCAGCCTCGGCGGTTCACTCCTTCGTCGATTTCATCCCGTCCGTTTTCATCGGTGTTCCCGATGCGGACAATGTTGCATCCGTCCTTCCCGGACACCGACTGCTTCTTCAAGGGGACGGCATGCTTGCCGTGAGGGCCGCCGCGATTGGGAGTGTCATCGGTTCACTTTCCGCACTGGCACTTGCTATCCCTCTTCAATGGATCATGATGCAGGGTGCTTCCGGATACATCGATTATCTGACCGAAGGGGTGATCGTAATCACTCTGATCGTCATAATGCTGAACACCGACAGACCTGCGGTCACCCTTGCCATGATATTGGTTTCCGGTCTGCTGGGATATGCGGTCAACCATCTCGACATCCCCACTTATTCCGTACTCGGGGAAGGCACTCTTCTGTTCCCTCTCCTAACGGGGTTGTTCGGGATCCCGCCACTTTTGGAGAAGGTGAAACCCGGCAGACGCATACCCCAGAGGGATTGTGAATCTGATCCCGTAGGACCTGTTCCCGGACTGAAAGGTGTCGTCACGGGACTCATCGCAGGGTGGTTCCCAGGGGTCACGGCGACTGCGGGGGCCCTGGTGGCGGCATCCTTCACGGAGGAACGCGACCCTGCACGTTTCATCTCCATGACCGCCAGCATAGGTACCGTGACATCCGTCTTCTCGATAGTCACCCTGTCTGTGTCCGGAAGCGGAAGGTCCGGAACATGCATCGTGGTGAAGGACATCATCGGAGACTCGCTTTCGGGATTCTGTTCGGAGGCGTTCACCCTCATACTGTTCAGCATGGCCGTCGCATCACTTCTGGGATATTGTTCCACCGTGGCCGGAGGAAAGGTCATGTCAGAGGTCTTCTCACTGGTTCCCGAGAACCTCGTGAACAATCTGGTACTTGTTCTGATAGTGGTTCTCGTGGTATTGTTCACGGGGCCGTTCGGACTTGCAATTCTCATGGTATCTGCCACGGTAGGCATGATCCCTCCCGCAGCCGGGATCAGCAGGGTATGTCTTACAGGGTGCCTCCTAATTCCGGTATTGTTCGGCTAAACTGCATATATAGGCAGGATATCCGACGGATTATGGCACAGTTATTGGACAGAAGACATACCGCCATGATGCTGGCAGTCGTATTCTTTGCGACCTTCATGGACGGGGTTGACGGAAGTATCGTCAATGTCGCACTGCCCAACATAGGTGCCGATTTCGGTATCGATACCGCCACGGTCTCATGGACCTCTATCATCTACATGATGGTCCTTGCCGGAACACTTGTAGCATTCGCAAGGGTTGCCGCCGACAAAGGCGTGAGGAAGGTCATGGCAGGAGGACTCCTCGTGTTCACCATCGGCTCCCTTATGTGCGGATTGTCCCCTTCCTTCTCGATTCTGATCGCATCACGCGCCGTGCAGGCCGTCGGTGCGGGAATGATGGCCGCCACCGGACCCATGTGCTGTACCGAACACCTCCCTCCGGAGAAGCTAGGATTCGGACTCTCCATCGTCACTATAGGTGCATCGGTCGGATTCGCAGTGGGTCCCGCACTCGGCGGTGCCATCGTGGAATTCGTATCCTGGCACTGGATATTCCTTATCAACATCCCGCTCGGGGCTGTCGCCATCCCCCTTATGCTGAAGGCGGTGCCCCCGGGATCGAAAAAGAACGATTCTGTCAAACTCGACGTCCTCGGTACCGTCCTCCTGTTCGCTTCAATCACACTCGTGACCTTCGCGATAGAGGTCCTTTCCTACTCCGAACTGAGGGTCGTGTCCGCGGTATCGGCTATCGCAGGCATCATTGTACTGGTACTGTTCGTCCGCACCGAGAAAAGCTGTTCCGCACCGCTCCTGAATCTCGGCATGTTCAGGGACTGGCAATTCACCTCGATCTTCCTGTGCCTCATGATGGTCAACATGATCTTCATGGGTATGCTGTACCTGCTTCCGTTCTACGGAGAGATATGTCTCGACATGTCGTCCGCCACCGTGGGGCTTTTCCTTCTGATATCCGCAGTGGTCACGGCCGTGTTCGGAATGCCTGTGGCGAAGCTTTCCGATGTGAAGGGTCGCAAGGCGATCTGTGTGATGGCGGGACTGTTCGCTGCGGCAGGATTCTTCCTGCAGGCATTCTTCACAAGGGACATGAACCCACCGATCCTGGTGGTCTCCCTCGTGCTCATGGGTCTTTCTTGGGCATGTGTGGGCGGACCCATGGCATCCCGTCTCGTGGAACATGCGGGAGAGGAAAGGGACATGGCATCCTCACTCACCAACGAGGCGTACTACATCGGAGGAGCTATCGGAACCGCAATGGTCGCCATGCTCTTCACCGTGTTCTCGGCAACCGACGGAATCGATATCCAGAACGTCAGCAGTTCCGCATTCATGGACGGATTCGCACCCACCGCCTACATCGTCGTGGGAATCTCCCTTCTGATCGCGTTCCTTTCGCTGATCGTAAAGGACTCCAAGAAGGAGTAAAGGGTTTGAAAAGGGGCATCACTCGAGTTTCGAGTTTGCCCTGGACATGAATTTGTCGGAGTGGACCACGAACCTCTCGTGGAATCCGGTTCCCACATCTCCGAACTTGTCGGTGACGGATACGCTGAACCTGATCCTGGCACGGTCGACCTCGACGACCTCCACCTTGCAGACCACTTCGGATCCGACAGGGGAGGCAGACACGTGCTTCACATCGACGAGGGTACCTACGGTGGTGTCCCCTTCGGGAAGTTCTCCGGCAACCGCTGCGGATGCGGTCTCCTCGATGAGGAGGATCATCTTGGGAGTCGCGAGTACGGGAAGAGTTCCGCTGCCCCATGCAGAAGCTGTGTCTTTCTCTGTCACGACCAGTCTTTTCTCGTTGGAAATGCCTACGGAAATCATGAACGAGCGATTATTGCGCATATATTAGTAGATACGCGTGCGAAATCGATTAAAACAAGGTAGCCGATACCTGCGACGGGATGCATCATGAGCTTGGAGACCGAGCTTTACAACGAACTATTAGCACTGCGTGACGACCTTCGCAAAAAGAACATTTATGCCAACGGACGCGAGGCCGTCGTATGTACGGATGAATCGCTGCGTGTCATCGCACAGCGCGTACCCACCAAGCTGGAGGACTTCACCGCCATCGAGGGTATCGGAAACAGGTTCGTTGAACAGTACGGCAATCAATTTCTCGCAGTGACCAAGAAATATGCAGTCACCGCCGCCAAGGGTTCCACCATCGACAGGCATCTGGCACAGACCCTGAGGGAACTCCAGAAGAAGCTCGTGAACATCAGCAAGGCCAACCGTCTTCTCTATCAGCCCAAGATCGGACGCAAGAACGCATTCGACCTCGGAGCATCCCATGGAAACGACATCCTCGGACTCATCTTCGGAAACAAGAGGGTTGTCACCGTCTGCGACTCCTCCAAATCCAAGGAGGACGAGAAGGTCTTCAGGCATGTCAACGAGATCATAAGGGAGGTCAACAGGGACCAGAGGGAGAAGGGAGCCTTCGACCTCTATGTCGCCTATCCCTTCGTGGAGGGAAAACTCCTCGGAGACGAGGACTTCCCCGTACGTGCACCCCTCGCACTCTTCCCCGTGACCATGGAGAAGGAAGGAACCGCCATCAAGATCAAATGCGACGACTCCAGGGATGCCATCTACAACAACACGTTCATCCTCGCAGCGATGAAGATCGGCGGAAAGAACCGCCCCCTGCCCGACAACGTCATCGAGACCTACCAGGACAAGACCTTCATCAACGACCTGAAGGACTTCTACGAGGAACAGGGACTTGTCTTCGACATGCCCTCCAGGAAGAGCCCCACGCCTTTCACCGAGTACAAGGCGTCCGAGTTCCCCAGGTATGCCCCCGGAGAGCTCCACCTCCACCACAACATCGTCATCGGTAAGTATCCGTCCTACTCCAGCTTCATCCAGAGGGACTTCGACACCCTTCTCTCCGGAAAGGAGATCAACAACACCCTGTCGGACCTGGTCAAGGACCTGAACAAGGAGGACTTCTACTCCGACTTCCCCCTGCCCCTCAACACCGAGGAGATCAGAAGCAAAGGAATCGAGGCGTCCGAGAGGAACCTCTACTACATCAACTCGCTCAACAGCGCACAGGAGAACATCCTCACCGCCGTGGACAAACAGGATGAGATCGTCGTCCAGGGACCTCCGGGAACCGGTAAATCCCAGGTCATCACCGGACTGATCTCCGCCGCAGTAGCATCCGGCAAGACGGTCCTCATGGTATCCGAGAAGAAGACCGCACTGGATGTCGTCTACTCCAGGCTCGGAACCCTTTCGAAGTACTGCATGCAGATCGACGACACCGCCGACAAGGACAGCTTCTACCAGCAGCTAGCCATCATGCTCGGTACCCAGCCTAGCGGAACCCCCGTGGACCTTTCGGATATATCCGAGCGTATCGACACGAATGTCAGGAAGCTGAGCGAAATCGCGGAGGAGATCTACGAGCCGGGCGAGTTCGGACTTCCTGCCTGCAACCTCTACTCCATGGACAAATGGCTCGACCTGAACGACAAACTCCAGTACGAGACCTACAGGCGCTACAAGACCAGGGTGCCCCCTACCGTCACCGACGCCACCTACCAGAACATCAGGGACCTTCATTCGAAGTTCAGCAGCAAGGCCCTGGTGAACAATGTCAAGGAATACTACGCCGTCGACGAGAAGACCCCGTGGATGAAGCTGATGAAATCCGACCTCAGCGAGTACCAGCTCAACGAGATGAAGGCGGACCTCGAGCGCTTGGACGAAGCTATGAGGGAATACAACAGCAAGGGATTCCTCGCCAAACTGTTCGGAAAGGGTCAGATCACCCGCGACGCCACCAACATCGTCAACAAGTACTTCTCCGGATACGACGGAAAGGTCATCGAGAACGTCAAAAGCAATCCCCAGGCATACATCGATGCCGCAGACGACTATGATGTCTACTGCGCAAGGTCCACCGTCTACCGCGGACTCTCCCCCGTGGAGAAGGATTACTGCAAGAGCCTTCTCACCCTCAGCGACGACATGAACTGCCCCTGTTCCGCCACCAACGACGAGATCTACAAGTTCGTGCTCAACGACCATCTCCAGAGGTTCGACGGAACCCATAAGAACATCCTGCAGGAACTGCATGACTTCGATGCCATCGTAGCCGAGATCGACCGCGGAATCGAGCAGAAGCGCACCATGACCAAGAAGCTCCTGGAGACCAAGCTCAGCAACGACCTCCGCTACATCACCGAATCCAAGAGACGCGGTGACATCGCAAGGATCGTCGACAACAAGAGGAAATGGAGTCTCAACAAGTTCATCGACCGCTACGGATACGAGCTTTTCAAAGGAATCCGCATATGGCTTCTCACCCCCGAGGCGGTATCCGACATCATACCCATGGAAATGGGCCTGTTCGACCTCCTGATCTTCGACGAGGCATCACAGATGTATGTGGAGAAGGGTATCCCCTCGATCTACAGGGCCAAGAAGGTCGTCGTCGCGGGAGACCACAAACAGCTCAGACCCTCCAGCCTCGGTACCGGAAGGGTAACCTACGACGAGGAAGAGGACGACGAGGAGATGAACGGTGCCCTGGAGGAGGAGAGTCTCCTAGACCTCGCAAGGGCACGTTATGACAGCATCCTGCTTAACTTCCACTACAGGTCAAGGTACGAAGAGCTCATTGCATTCTCCAATTACGCGTTCTACGGCGGAAAGCTCTACGTCTCCCCCAACATCGTCAAACCCGAGAAACCTCCGATCGAGGTGTTCAAGGTCGACGGACTGTGGGAGAACAGGCACAACATCGCCGAGGCCGACAAGGTCGTCGAGATCCTCAGGGAGTTCTTCCTCACCAGACAGAACAACGAGACCGTGGGAATCATCACCTTCAACGTGTCCCAGAGGGACCTTATCAACGACAAGATCGACGAATACGCATCCGTGGACCCCGCCTTCGCCACCGCGATATCTATGGAGAGCAAGAGATTCGACAACGGAGAGGATGTCGGTCTGTTCGTGAAGAACATCGAGTCCGTACAGGGTGATGAAAGGGACGTCATCATCTTCTCCGTCGGATATGCCAAGAACGAGGAGGGTAAGTTCATGCAGAGGTTCGGATGGCTCAACATGAACGGCGGAGAGAACAGGCTCAACGTCGCCATCTCCCGTGCCAAGAAGAAGATCTACATCATCAACTCCTTCGAACCCGAGGAACTCCAGGTTGAGAACCTCAAGAGCGACGGGCCCAAGATCCTCCAGAAATACCTCCAGTACGCCAAGGCAGTCAGCAGCGAGAACACCGCTCTCGCACAGAGCATCCTGCAGGGATTCGTACCGCCGGTCGAGATGGCACGTTCCGACGACATCGTTGAGGCCCCCATCATGGAGAAGGTCTACAACGCCCTTATCAGGAAGGGATACACCGTCGAGAGGGACATAGGTATCGGAGGATACACCATAGACCTCGCCGTCAAGCAGAACAACAGGTTCATCCTGGGTATCGAGTGCGACAGCCGCATCTACGCACGCTCCGCCAACACCAGGGAGAGGGACTACCACCGCCAGAAATACCTCGAATCGAGAGGCTGGCACATCCACAGGGTTTGGACTCCCGGCATGTACAAGGATTCCGAGGCGGAGATCGCCAAGATCGTACGTGCCATCGAGAACGCACAGGCAAAACCTTGATCTCATCCGTCGGAAACGGTCCGTGACACAGGATAATACAATGTCACGGACCTCCAACGTTACAACTTGTAATTTTTATACTGTAATCCTAATGCTTACACATGGCAAAATTAAAACTCGTCATCGACGGAATGATGTGCGAATGCTGCGTTGCAAAGGTCGAGGAAGCCCTCAAGGCCTGCAACGTCACCGACCTCAAGGTAGAGATCGGAAAGGCATCCATGAAATACGACGAATCCCAGACCTCCGAAGAGAAGCTCCTCGCAGCAGTCATCGACGCCGGATTCACCGCCAAAGTCAAGAAAGGACTGTTCTGATATGGCGGAGCAGAGGGAAGTTCTGCGCATAGGGGGCATGACATGTGCCGCGTGTGCAGCGAAGATCGAAAAGTTCGCCAGCAGACTTCCCGGCGTTTCCCAAGCGGTCGCCAACTTCGGTAACAACACCGCCACTGTTGTCTATGACGACGAGAAGGTCAGCCATGAGCAGATCGTCTCCGTCATCGAGAAGGCGGGTTACACCGTCATCGAAGGCAATGCCGAGGCGATCGCGGAAGCCGACCGCAAGGAGGCTAGGGAACGTAAGGTAA
>JAKSHV010000039.1 GCA_024399225.1 archaeon
GGCGACCTTCACAATGTCAATGTGACGTCATAACCCCTAGACCACGAGCCCAGTATGACAGAGTATTGACTGGTTGTATATAAAACCTAACATTGGCCAATCAGCGCGTATCCTTATATCTGTCAACTATCTGTCGATGTTTGATGATTACACTCGGTATCGAGGGCACTGCACACACTCTGGGAGTCGGAATCGTGGACTCCGAGAAGAAGGTACTAGCCAACGTTATCGATATGTTCAGACCGCCGCAGGGAGGACTTCATCCTCGTGAGGCTGCCAACCACCATGCAGATGTTGTTGCCAATACGATAGTGAAAGCTGTCGACGAGGCAGGAATCTCGTTGAAAGATGTGGATCTGATATCCTTCTCCATGGGTCCTGGACTCGGGCCCTGTCTCCGTGTGGCTGGAACCGCGGCACGTTCTCTTGCTTACGCATTGGACAAGCCCATCGTGGGAGTAAACCACTGTATCGCGCACATCGAGATCGGCAACGCACTGACCGGTTGTACTGATCCCTGTCTTCTGTATGCCTCTGGTGGAAATACCCAGATAATCGCATATTCCGACCAGAGATACCGTATCTTCGGAGAGACCCAGGATGTGGGAATCGGAAACATGCTGGATAAACTCGGACGTGATCTAGGTCTGGGATTCTATGCGGGTCCGACCATCGAGAAGCTAGCTCTGGATGGAGATAAGCTGCTTGATCTGCCGTATTCAGTAAAGGGTATGGACATCTCATTCTCCGGTATACTCACTGCGGCAATGGCCTACAAGGACAAAGGCTGTCGTCTCGAAGACATCTGCTATTCTGTGCAGGAGACCGCCTTTGCAATGTTGACCGAGGTCACCGAAAGGGCTATGGCCCATATCGGAAAGGACGAGGTCCTTCTCGGCGGAGGTGTCGCTCAGAACACCCGTCTGAGGGAGATGGTGGATTCAATGGCTAGGGAACGTGGCGGACGTAGTTATGTGCCCGACAGGCAGTTCTGCAGGGACAACGGCGCTATGATCGCGTGGCTGGGCAATCTGATGTACAACTCGGGTGTCAGAATGGAAATCGATGATACTGAGGTAAGGCAGAGGTTCAGGACCGATGAGGTACCTGTAACCTGGCGTTCATAAGCCGGCACTTTTCATCTGTTCGCCGATAATTAGATCGACCGCTTTGAGGAATTCCTCGTATTTTTCGGCAGGGAAAGATCCGCCTGCGGCTTCTCTATGGCCGCCGCCGTTTCCGCCGGCTGCTGCACAGCTGCCCCTCATAGCATCGGCCAGGTTGACATTTTTCCTATTGAAAAGTTCATCATTACCTCTCGAAGAGACCTTTGCGATGGGGTTGGAACGGTTCACTCCGATGGTAGGTTTGTGGGGGTTTCCGAAGAAGTCCATGATAATCGAGCATATGGCGCCGGAGTTGCCGCATTCAGTGGTATCATACCACTGGACGTTCTCGAGTTCGATGATCTTGTCCTTGTTTGCTGCAATATGCAGGGCGGCGGTCATGATCTCCTTCCTTGTCTCGGCGTTGAGAGCCTTGGCCCTTTCCATGGCCGAACTATCGCCTAGGCATACTGCGATTCCTACGTCCGGCTCTTCCTGGCGACCGCATGAATCGACCACTGAAGCAAGGGATGCCGCATCGGTTCCCCAGGCAGGAAGGTAGTATCTGGGTCTTGCACATTTCTCAAGGGATTCTTTGTAGGTGCCCTGGTTGATGAGTTTGATTGCGATGAGTGAGGAGAGCTTCATGTGCTCCTCGGGAGTAAGATTGCTGTAATCTTTGTTGGGAGCGATGCCTGCCTCTTCGAGGAATTTAGCGGTTCCTTCAGAGTTTCCGCTGACGCCTTCTATGAACGGACTGGTAGACATGAAGAGTTCAGTGGACAGGTTTCCAAGAGGTACGAGGGAACCGGGCATGGGGGTTACGAATCCTCTTTTGACGGCTTCATCACAGATGTACACATTCAGTCCCTTGAGACCGTCCTTGTTCTGCATATCTCCTACGATTCCCGCCATTGCGAGAGGAGAGAGGTCCCAGTTCTTCTCATTCATGGTTACCGCGAAAAGAAGTGCCATGCTTGCACCGCAACCGGCTTTTCCGCCATCGATCTCATATAAGTGGGGGTTAGCGTAGCAGATTCTTTCTGCGTGATCCAGAGCGGTGTGGTGATCGAGAACGACAACGTCGCAGGTCATCCTGTCGAAACGTTTGATGTATGATGCACCGAGGTCGGTGACAAGTACGCATTTCGCCTCGGTGTTCTCGATGATCTCCATCTGGGGGTCGGTGAGTGTGGGGAAGATGGTAATGCTGAATTCTCTACCCTCACGCATGAGTGCTTTTGCCACTATCGATGCGGCTGTAAGCCCATCGGCATCGAAGTGTGAATAGATATGAATAAAAGGGTGGCGGCGGACAATGTCCACCGCCGAAGATAAATCGGAAAGTAGTTTGGAAGGAAGGACGGAATCGTCCATGAATCTCACTTAAGCATCAGTTCTGCGTTGGCGAGAGAGTACTTCCAGGTCTTGGGAAGAACTCCGTTGTCCTTGTAGTATTTCTCGAGACGCCTGATCTTTGCCTCGATGTTGGCGAGACCCCTCTTGTTGGAGATGTCCTTGGGGTTTGCCTTGAGGTGGGTGTTCAGGTTGATGGCGCGGACCATGAGCTGGGAGAGGTCTGCGGGAAGGTCTGCTTTGACTCCCCTTGCGGCCTGGATCTCAGTGACGGTCTTGCCGGTTGCGAGCTTTACGTTGGGGACAGCATACTGGTCCCTAAGGATCATACCGATCATTGCAGAGCTGACTCCATCTTTGGTGAACTTCTCTACAAGGTCCTCAATCTCGGTGGCGTTGAGAGGAACCCATGCAGGGTTTTCAGTTACCATGGGGCGCTGGCTGCAAGCTTTTCCCTTTCTTCTTGTGTGCATTCTTGCCATAATGTTCACTCCATTATAGGCGGCGAGGCTGAATCTCCCTTAATATAAAGGGGTATATAAACTCGAGTGACAGAAATCAGAGGATTTTTCCGATTTCTTTCAGAGCCCATGGAATCACGTCTTCGTACTCTGCCCTGTCGAAGGATAGTTTTTCAGGGATTTCAGACAGAAGTTCGATCTTCATTTCTGCTCCGTCGCCTACCTTTTCACCGAGTACTGCGGCACAGACATGGCAATATCCCAGATCTCTGATTTTCACAATCTCGATGTTGTATCCTGCTTCCTCGATGAACTCCCTTTTGGCAGCTTCCTCGATGCCCTCGCCTTTTTGAATATGACCTCCGGGCATTTCCCATCCGTCACGTTTAGGATTCCATACCATCAGGAATTTCCCTTCGGAACATGCGACGGCGTAGACGCTTTCGTTGGTGTCGTTTGGATTCATTGCCTCTCCACCACGATCATCTCGTGGGAATCCTCATAGGGTTCCAGACTAAGGGTGTCGATGATCTTGAATCCTCTCTCCCTCAATCTAGCCTCAGTCTTCTGGAAGATTACCTTCGGATTCTCCGAGACATCTTCGGAACGTGCCTTTACTGCAACCATTCCGAATCTTGCATTGAATTTGTCCATGTTGTCGGCTAGGATGTCGGCCTGGTTCTTCTGAGCGACGTCCTGATATACCACATCGATCCCGGACATCATGAATTCGTATTCCGATGGTTTGGTGGCATCGGCGAGAATGGGCATCATGTTCGGTCTGGGTTTCGAGTTGTTGACGAGTTCCCTGAACATCCTGGGGGCGAACTCCACGCAATATACCTTTCCATCCTTCACGATATCCGAAACGTGGGAGGGGGTGGTTCCGCTGGATGCCCCAAGATATAGAACGTTGCTGTCGTGTTTGATGGGGAGGACCTGTCCGCCGTTGGCGATGTATGCCGCGAGTTTGCTCCTTCTCGGATCCCATTCCCTGTATTCCACGCCGCCGACAACAGGGGTGCGTTCGCCATATGTGCGAACACCGGGTGCTGCGGATACGGTGTACAGTTTCCTTCTCTCGGAAAAAACGGTTCCTTCAGAGAATGCCAAGGGGTCCATATCTACTGCATCTTTTCAATGTTCATAAGTCTTAGCCGAAAACGGTATTTATCGAAATCCCAGATAAGGTAACATGGATTCTCTGCTGGAGACACTGTCCGCAATCGCCGATGCGGTGAAACATGCCGTTGACCTGATACCCACCCTCGAAGAGAGGGGAGTGGACATCGAAATAGGTGCAGACGGCACTCCGACCTCGGAAGTGGACAAGATAGCGGAGAACACGGTTCTTGACTATCTCATTCGCAACAACGTGCCCCTGAATGTGCTCAGTGAGGAGATTGGGTATGTCGACAACGGTTATGATGAGGTCCTTGTGCTCGATCCGATCGACGGAACCTCGAACTGCATCGCCGGTGTCCCCATGTATACGATTTCCATGGCCATCGGTAAGAATGCTCTCTCAGACGTTCACACCGTGTATCTCCGTAATCTTGTGACCGGAGACTCAATGTGGGCCCAGAAGGGCAAAGGTACCTACAAGAACGGAAAGAAGGTGACCGTCCGTAAGATGGATCCCAAGGACCTTTTCATGATGATCTATCTTGGAAACGGTGCAGATCCCAAGGCATTCGATCTTGCTAAACGCGTGCAGTCCTCCCGTTCCTACGGATGTTCTTCTCTGGAGATGGCACTTGTCGCCGAAGGGCAGGCAGACGGATTCTATATGCACGCTGAACGTTACAATCGCGGTATCAGGGTTGTCGACATTGCAGCAAGCTATCTCCTTCTCATCGAAGCAGGGGGATACATCTATGATCTGTCGGGAAAGGCTTTCGACATGCCGTTGACTCTGGAAGCACGTTCCAACTTCCTCGCATGCAACGATCCTCAGCTCTTTGATTTCGTCATCAACGGAAAGGTTTTCCTTAAAGACAAGCCGGTCTACGGAATACTGACCAATCCCAGCTCTCCCAAGGGACTAGAACTGACCCAGCGCGCATATTCCGCACTGAAGGGGGAGACTGTGGTCCTAGACAATGTCGCTGCGGAAATTCTGGGTCTTGAGGGAGTTTCCGTCGGAGCCATGGATGTGGATGTTATGATCACCATCGGTGGAGACGGAACGATTCTTCGTACCGCCATCGGCAACCCTGCCGCCATTGTGGGTATCAACGGCGGCGGAGTAGGATTCCTCGCGGAGATCGAACCTGATGATGTTGAAGCGGGAATCGCACAGCTCCGCAAAGGGGATTATGTGGTCGAGGAACGTTTCAAACTCGATACTTACTGTAATGGAACAAAACTGGAGTCCGCTGTCAACGAGACGGTCATCCATACCGATGCTGTGGGAAAGATCAGGCAGTTCAAAATCTATGTCGATGATGTTCTAGCTACCGAGGTTCGTGCCGACGGAATCATCATCTCCACTCCTACGGGTTCCACCTGCTATGCGATGAGTCTCGGTGCACCCATCACCGAACCCAGTGTCAATGCGTTCATCATCGTGCCCATGGCCGCCTATAAGTTCGCTTCCAGACCATTCATCGTACCTGCCGAATCCAAGATTACAGTGGAATGTGTTCTCGACAGGGGTTGTCTGGTCGTTATCGACGGACAGGCCGAACATCATGTGGACGGCGGAACCAGGATCGACCTAGTAAGGTCTCCCAAGAAGGTGCGTTTCCTCAGGTTTGGAAAAGACTTCTTCCTGCGCGTCAGGGAAAAACTGGTGAACGCCATATGATGGTAAAGGGTGTAAGTGTTGATTTCATCGACGGATTGAACGAGTCCGCCAAATCCACCTATCCAGATGAGTTCATCTGTCTCCACAGGGAACACGACGGTATAATCGACGAGCTTGTCCTCCTCCCTGGAACAATATTCGGTGACGAGCACAGCATAATCTTCGACTGGATGGACCCCATCGACTTCAACCGCACCGGTTCGGCCCATTCCCATCCCGGTTTCTCGGCAGAGGCGTCCGATGACGATCTCGATGTGTTCAGGCATATGGGCGGTATCCACTTCATCACCTGTCAGCCCTATGACCGTACCAGCTGGAGAGCATACAATTCCAACGGCGAGGAGATAAAAATTCCGATGCTGTATGCCGATGGTACACCATTCGAATGATCAGACGCAGTAGTTGACGATGTCCCTTGCCTGTTCAAGCATGGTGATGAGATAGACAAGATCCGAGGATTCTGCGAAGATCACAAGTTTCTTGGGATTGAGTTCGTTCTGTTTGATGGTGTACGTTCCCTGTTTCAGGATCATCTTCCATGCATTGCCGGAAGACTGCACATCGATCTCGTACTCCTTGATCTTCTCCTTCAGCTTGTTGGAGAAGTGGGTCATGTTTCCGTCGAAGTCGATCCTGAGGGTCCTGTTGGAATAGATGGGGATTTCCTCCAGAACGTTGCGGAGACTTCTCATTCCCGCAAGTTCGCTGATGATGACGGATGCGTAGAGTGCGTCGGGACAGTATCCCATCGAGGAGAAGATGAACGTGCCATCATTCAGTGCACCGAAGTCGGCTCCGGATTCCTTCATGGTTTGAATGACATCGTCGAGATTGTTCTTGCAGCGGATGAGCCTGCGTTCCTCGGTGCGGTCCACGTTCTTCTTCAGGCCCAGAGGGTGTTTGAATGCATCTTCTACGACACAGGGGGAATCGAACGGTATGACTGCCGTGGTGGGCTCGAGGAACATGAGCATGATGGCGAGGAGCCTGTCGCCCGGCACGTATTTTCCGGACTCGTCCATGAGTGCGAGACGGGTTCCGTCTCCGTTGAATGCGACACCGACGCTTCCGATACTTGCGTTCACGATGTTGGAGATTCCCATAAGGTCGGTCTTGTTGAGTCCGGGGGAACGGGGGAGCTGGCCGCTATGCTTGTGGGTATTGAATGCGATGACCTCTGCACCAATGGCATTGAGCAGCTGGGGAGCACACTCGGAGGTACTCTCGCAGTTACAGTCCACGACGATGAAACCGGTGGATTTCAGTCCGGTGTTCTTGATCCTCTCGATGTATTTTTCGCAGGCTTCGGTGTTCTTGGAGACGGTCTCCACCTCATGGTATGAAGGCAGTACGACATCGGTCTTCTTCATGATGTCATAGATTTGGTCGGAATCGAAAGGGGTTCCGTCGGGGAAATACGCTTTGATTCCACAGATTTCGCCGTCGCCGTCGGGATTTCCTACAGAGAGGAGACAGTCATACCCTGATGAGAATGCGGTATGTGCGACAGGAACGGGGATCATTCCTGCATCGGTGACCTTCGCGCCGACGGAGAGAAGACCTGAAACCAGTGATTTCATGATCATCTCGCTGCTCGGATCTGCATCCCTGAACACCACTACAGATTTGTAATGCTGACCGAATTTGGTTCCTGCTTCCATTGCGGTCTCAGGAGTCATGGTCTGCTCGGTGGTTGACTCAAGCATGTGTTTGGCGCGACTGTCCATAGGTTCGGAAGTGCATGTAGGATAAATTAGGTTTTTGTTGGGTATCGTATGTCTCCGCCCATCCATCTGTAAGAATTATTGGATTGGATTCCTATGCGTAATGTAATACTCTGTGAGCTCTCTGATAAAAAAATTCTATGCTGGCTATGTGAAAAATAACTATATGCTTAAATATTGAACAGATAGATACGATATTGTTCGGTCACACATGTGACTGGGGGAATAAAAATGGCAATGGAAAAAGTAACTAGTGTGGAAATCATCCAGGCACATGCTACTAGGGTAGGTCTCAAAGCAGGCCTCGTAAAGGACACCGAGGATGGAATCCAGTTCACCAAGGGAACCAACAACAGGCTCGACATCATCAGCTGGGAGCAGTTCTTCGAGATCCTCGACAAGAAGGGACTCGCCGTTTACAAGAGCGGAAACTGGCTCAAAATCATGAAAGCCTGATCTGTTCGGATTGTTTAATACTATTATCGGGCTTCGGCCCGATTCCTTTTATTATGTTTATCAAAAGCTCGGCATTCATCGAGGGGGATATCGATGACCGTTACGGTGGTCGTGGCGGAGTCTTCATTGGACCGATGTCTACACCATCTTTTCCGTTTGAAATCTGCGAAGCACCCTCTGGGACTATCACTTTTGCCGTGATTTTCGACGATCCCGATGCAGTGGGTCCGCAGGGATTCGTATGGATTCATTGGTTGGTTTCCGGACTGAAGAAGACCTCTCTTCCGGAGAATGCCTCTCGTACTGATGTCGAACTTGTTCAAGGAGTCACCAGCTGGTACCCGAGAAGGCTGGATGACCAACTCGCATCATGTTTCTATGGCGGACCTAACCCGCCTGACAAACCCCATGTGTATTCATTCAGAGTATACGCACTTGATTACGATCCCGGATTAAAGACGGGATTCACACTGGATGAACTTCTCACAGCGATAGAAGGACACTGTCTTGACAGTGCCGAATTACGTGGCAGGTACCTTCCAAAGTCCGCATAGTGCCCTATTTATACTACGATTGTTTGGGGGAATTAACTGCAAGGGTAGTCAAGCCTGGCCAACGACGTTAGATTCAGGGTCTAATCCATAGCGGTCCGCGAGTTCGAATCTCGTCCCTTGCACCACTTTT
>JAKSHV010000004.1 GCA_024399225.1 archaeon
CCTCGAGTGCATCAAGGACCGCTGCGGTGGGGGTGGGCCTGGTACCGTCGTTTACAATGAAGACGATGTCCTTTCCGCCCTCAAGGAATGCCTCCAGAGAGTCATATCCGATGGGGTGGTCGAGGGACTCGGTGATTACCTTGTCTGCGGGTTCGCATACAACATCCTTGGGATAGTATGTGCCCACGTAGTTCTTTTCGGGAATGTCCACCTGCTGGACTCCGTCTTTACCATATCTGACGTCCACGATCATGTTAATCGCGGGTTATCCCCAATCCTTCCTTATAATAATATCGTGGGCGCGCCCGTATAATATGGCGCAGGTAGTTGTCGGATTTCAGACGCTCACTGTCGGAGAAATGATGGCCGCACAGGCATCGGATGCCTGGAATCCCAATATGCCAGATGTTGAAAACCTGCTTCGGATACACTCTAAAAACGCTTTAATCGTAGTTCTACAGTATAGGAACTATGGCAACGGTAAAGGATGTCGGAGAAAGACAGCTGGTGGACACCATCAGAAGCATTGTCAGGCCCCGCTCCAAAAACACCGTTGTCGGCCCCGGTGATGATGCAGCGGTTATCGGAGGATCATCCGACGGCTCCATCGTCATATCCACCGATGTCGTCACCAAATCCAGGCATTTTCCCAAGGGCATGTCCTACGAACAGTTCGGATGGACTGCCGCGGCAGTCAACTTCAGCGACATAGCCAGCATGGGTGCCAAACCACTCGGTTTTCTTCCTGCAGTCACAATCCCAGAAGATGAAGAGGAGAACAATCTCTACGACATCATGAGCGGAATCGACCAGTGTTGCGAGTTCTGCGATGTGGATGTTGTCGGAGGAGATACCAAATTCGGAGAACTTGCTGTCGCGGGAACCGCCTTCGGTACCATGGAAGGCAGGAAACCGATGACGCGCAGAGATGCTGTACCCGGAGATATCGTGGCCGTAACCGGAACACTCGGAGATGCCGCGGCGGGCTACTATGCCTTGGAAAAAGGCATCGATGCGGATGAGCAGATCTTCAAACTGATGGTTCCGGTCCCCCGCGTGGAATATGGAATCAAGATGGCTGCAACCGGGATCGTGCATTCCTGCATGGACCTTTCCGACGGACTCGCCAATGCCGCGTGCACCATATGCGAGATGTCCAGGGTCGGCATGGAAATCGAATGGGAATTCCTGCCTGTCGATGACGGCACCAAGGAGGTACTCGAAGCCTGCAATCAGGATGTCAAGGACACCGTCACCAGATGGGGAGGAGAATACGAACTCCTGTTCACATTCGATAGGAAGGACATCAAGAAGCTCTATGATGCGGGAATAGCGTTTTCGATCATCGGACTCGTCACCAACGATGACGGCCCCTACCTCCGCGACGGAGACAAAAGGACGGCGATGCAGAATGGCATTTATTAATCCAAATCTAGACGCCAGCCACTACCATTCCGAAGGAGAGAATGTGGTATGTGACCTATGTCCCCACAGATGCGTTCTCGCCCCCGACAGGTTCGGACTCTGCAAATCACGCAAGAACGTCGACGGAAAACTCGTAGCATACAACTACGGTCGCGTCTCCTCTCTTGCTGTCGATCCCATCGAGAAGAAGCCCCTGTATCACTACCATCCCGGAACCAATGTGTTCTCTGTCGGTGGAATCGGATGCAACCTTCACTGCGACTATTGTCAGAACTATTCGATATCCCAGTCACCCATCGGAAAGAAACGCACCACGTTCAAATCCCCCTCCGACCTAGCCAACCTGTGCAGGCATCAGAATCTGCCCCAGATCGCATTTACCTACAACGAACCCATCATCTGGTTCGAATACATCAGGGACCTCCATGAGGTAGACCCAGACCTTGATATCCTTGTGATAAGCAACGGTATGATCGAGGAGGAACCTCTCAAAGAACTCTGCAAATTCACCAAAGGAATGAACATCGATGTCAAGTCGTTCGATGATGCGTTCTACAAGAAACTGTGCGGAGGAGATCTCGAATCAGTCAAGACCGCATGCGAGGTGGCCTATGCATCAAAGGTGCATTTGGAACTCACTTACATGGTCATCCCCGGATACAACGACAAGGTCGAGGACGTGGAGAAGTTCGTCTCCTGGGCGAAGGACTTCCTCAGTCCGGATATCCCCCTACACTTCACCAGGTTCCATCCCGACTACAACATGGTCGATGTACGCCACACCCCTGTTGACACCCTCCTCAAGATGAGGAATGTAGCCCTCGACGGCGGAATGAACTATGTCTATGTCGGCAATGTGATGACCGAGGAGGGTTCGAACACCTACTGTCCCAGCTGCGGAGAGCTTCTCATCAAAAGGACCGGATTCAAGGTGGATGTTCTTGGATTGGACGGAGACAGGTGCTCCTTCTGCAAACACCGCATCAGCATAACAAGGTGAACGGACTTCCCAACACCATTATCATAACGAATGCCACGGTTAGAGGCACCAGAAACGGCACCATCGGCGTGACAAGAATGTCCTTGACACCGGCCCTCTCGAACCTTGTGCATATCTCACCGATTGATTTGTCTTCCGGGATCGCACACCTGACCACTTTTCCGTCTTCGATGTCCTCCATCGGCCAAACGAAATGACTTCCGACATCGGTAACGGGAAGACGATAGCCGTTGAACCTTATCGAACCGCAAGAGAGACTCCTTGCTGAGCAGTATACGGAACAACACGCGACAGACATAATCGAGGCGATGAACATCATCGCAACCGAGGGTGCAAAGACCATGTTGAGGATATCTAGCACATCGGTCATTGCTACCCACTCAGGATATACCGGAACCGCCATGGCACATACAATCAGACACTTGGTGTCCGCACCGCCACGTATGATTCCTAACCAGTACATCACCAGGAAAAAGGTACTGAAGAGAACAGGTGCGGCACAGCGGATTACACCCTCACATCCTCCCCCGAGCATAAGCGAGGTTGCTGCCAACAGAAGGGATGCGACAAACATCACCGCATCGAGTTTTCCATGATCCCCAAGGAGCATTATCAGGAACAGAGCCTCCCCGACAGAACCCAGAACCGCATAGGTCATTCCCGATCCTGCGGAACACAGGAGGTTTGCTACAATACCTACTGCCCCAATCACCACCCAATGTTTGTCCGAGATCTCCCTCGAACGAACATCGGAAACCGATGAGGAAATGAGAACTGCTGCCACTGTCACACACAATACCGAATACACGATAGATGTCCAATCCATGCGTGCTGTTCTCATATGTATTTAATAAGGAAGGGTATTGCAGTTAGTCATGTATAAGGGCAGGACGAGATTCCTGATTTCGATTATCGCGGTCATGACGATGCTGACCATTATGCTAGCATCGCCTGCTCTCAGCGACGATTCGGCAGCAGCGTCGCAGATTGATGGCACTCAGCTGAGCATTAGCTACAACAAGGAAGCAAATCTCAAGGTGAATGCTGGAAACACGATCTCGCTCACTGCCATCATTACCAACAACTATTCCGAAGCAAAAGCAATCTACGTCTTTGCAGAATGTGACAATTCTGGAGTAAGTATCAAAACTAATCCGATTGACACACTCGAACCTGGAAAACACGCCTCCCTCAAAATGGAGATGTCTGCGGACAAATATGCCCACCAGGGAGACTACACTCTCACCGTCAAGTTCGGTGTCGACAGCCTCACCAGCACAGATTACGAAGAAGGCGTCATCACCATGCCCATCTCCGTATCCTCGAACCTGTCAGCCAGCGAACAATACAACAGGTTCATGGGAATCTGGGACAACAACCTTCCCGCCCCCTTTGACGATGCCTGGTTCGCTGCACTTATCACCGGACTCGTCTGGATCATCATCGGATATTTCGTCAGGCTGTTCGCAGTCCCCATCGTCATGGGAATCATCATGAAGAAAGATGATGAAGACTACGAACCGATGAAGAGGGCACTCGTCAGGATGTGTTTCGTCATCATCGTCCTCAACGGAATCGGAAAGGCGATCAGGGTACTCGGAATGTCCGAAGATATCATCGATGCCATCAACAGGATATTCTACATCTGTTACATCCTCGTCGCAGTACTCGTTCTCTGGCACATCTATCTTCTTGTCATCAACTATGTCGTCAAGAAGATCGGCGTCAGGGACTTCATCCCCGGAGGAAGCAAATCCGACTTCGAGAGTCTCAAACCTCTGTTCGTGTACATCGGAGAGATCGTCTTCGCGGTCTTCACCATAGGATCCATCATGAGTCTCCTCGGATTCAACATGACCGCCATCGTCACCAGTGCAGGTATCGTATCCCTTGGTATCACCATGGGTGCACAGAACGTTCTCAGCCAGTTCTTCTCCGGACTGGTCATCCTCGCGACACGTCCCTTCAAGGCGGGAGACATGATCACCCTCAACGGAGGTTCCATCACCTACAGGGTCAGAAAGATCAATGTCATGTTCACCGAGTTCGAGAACTGGGACAACACCGACATCACCATCATCCCCAACAGCTCCCTTACATCCGGAGTGGTCAAGAACATCACCAAGGACACCCTCAAGAGCAAGGTCCACATCTTCATGGATGTTGGTTACGGAACCGATCTGGCATATGCACGTGCAGCCATGCTCGAGGTCGCCAACGCCAACCCCCGTGTCATCAAGGACGGATCAGTCAGCAGGCCTTCCACCAGGGTCGTCGATTTCCTTGATTCCAACATCCGCCTCAGGCTTTCCGTGTTCGTCGACGACTTCAACGATTCGGGAGTCATCGGTGGAGAGCTCCGTCAGGCACTGTACAATAAGTTCAACGAGAAGGGCATCAACATCGACTACCAGCAGATAGTCATCCGTGCACCCAGTTTCAACGAAAACGACGAAAAGTGAAGTTCTCCGAAAAACAACGTAGAACCAACGGAAATCGTAAAACTTCTTACACTTTCCCCAACTAAATCCCTGTTTAGATTGGGGAAATCGTATACCCTTTCATTATTTTAATATACAACTGAGCACTACACGGGGCTATTAGCTAAGCATAGGTGCTACTATGATCGACAATCTCGACAAACGTATCCTCGAAATCATGAAAAAGGACTCCAGGTGCCCCTACGTGGAGATTGCGGACAAACTCGGCGTATCCGAGGGAACTGTCCGCAGCAGGGTTCACAAGATGACCGAGGATGGAATCATCCGCGGATTCACCATCAAGACCAGTTCGAAGAACGTCAAGGCACTTGTCGAGGTCAAGATCGATGTCAACACCGACACCGAAGCAATCGCCAAGGAACTCTCGAAATACGACGGAGTCACCGAAGTATTCGAAGTCACCGGCGACCAGGATATCATCGCAATCGTGGATGTCGAATCCTCCCAAAGTCTCAACGAGATTATTGAGAGAGTCCGCAGGTACGACAACGTCCTCAGCACCAGGACCCGTCTTATCCTGAAAGAACACTTTGGAGAGAATTAAGATGTTTAGAGGAATTGGAACTGCACTCATCACTCCGATGAACAAGGACGGAACTGTAGACGAAGAGGCACTCAGGAGGCTCGTCGACTTCCAGGAAGAGAACGGAATCGACATGCTTCTCCCCTGTGGATCCACCGGAGAGGCCGCTACCCTCAGCAGCGAGGAGCACCTCAAGGTTATCAAGATCGTCGTGGACCAGGCAAAGAAGGCCAAGGTCGTCGCAGGAGCAGGAAGCAACTGCACCAGGGAAGCTGTCGAACTCAGCTCCAAGGCAGCAGATTACGGAGCAGACGGACTTCTCTCCATCTCCCCCTACTACGTCAAGCCCACCCAGGAAGGAATCTTCCGCCACTACGAGGCAATCGCCAAGGCATCCGACCTCCCCATCATCATCTACAACGTTCCCGGAAGGACCGGAAGCAACATCACCGCCGAGACCGAGATCAGGATGGCCGAGATCCCCAACATCGCGGGAGTCAAGGAAGCAAGCGGGGACATCGAGCAGATCCAGGCCATTCTTGCCAAGAGGCCTAAGGGATTCACCGTTCTTTCCGGTGACGACTCCATGACCTACGACGTCATGTGCTCCGGAGGAGATGGAGTGTTCTCCGTCGTCTCCAACTGTCTGCCCAAGCAGTGTTCCGACATGGTACACAGCCTCCAGAACGGAGACAGGAACAAGGCTAGGGATCTCCACAACGAGCTCCTCCCCCTGTTCAAAGGCGCATTCGTGGAATCCAACCCCATCCCCATCAAGTACATCATGTCCAAGATGGGCTTCGGAACCAACACCCTCAGGCTTCCCCTGACTCCCCTCACCAAGGCAAACCAGGAGAAACTCGATGAAATGATCGCACAGTGGGGACTGTGAAATAAACTGAATATCACCGAATCAGAAGATTCGAATCACCAAAAAGAGGTAGAAAAATGATAACTGTAATGAAGTTCGGCGGAACCTCCGTCGGATCGCTTGAAGCAATCGAAAGGGTATCCAAGATCGTTCTTGATACCGAGGGAGACAAGGTAGTCGTCACCTCCGCAATGTCCGGAATCACCAACTTCCTCGTAGCATGCTGCGAGGACAGGATCAACAAGAGGGACGAAACCCTCGATGCATTCGAGAAGAAGCATCTCGAGGTCGCCAAGACCATGCTCGACGATGCTCAGTACCAGGAGTTCCTCAAGGAGTTCCAGCCCAGGATGGATGCGTTCACGGCCCTTCTCTACGACGATACGGCCGCAGACAATCCCTTCTACAAGGACAACGTCACCTCCCAGGGAGAGAGGTTCTCCTCCCTCCTCCTCTGCCACAAGCTTAGGGCACTGGGACACAAGTCTGTCGCACTCACCAGCGAGGATTGCGGCATCGTCGCCGAGGGACGTCCCCTCAGCGGAAACGCAAACCTTAGGATGACCGAGACCAACATGGGCATCAACGTCCTTCCCTACATCGCAAAAGGATACATCCCGATCATCACCGGATTCTACGGAATCAACAAGGACGATCTCCCCCTGACCTTCGGAAGGGGAGGATCCGACTACGCAGCAGCAGTCGTCGCAAACGCACTCAACGCCGATATGCTCGAGATCTGGACCGATGTCGACGGATTCATGTCCGCAGACCCCAGGGTCGTTCCCGCAGCGGTCAAGATCGATGAGATGTCCTACGCAGAGGCCGCAGAACTCGCCTACTTCGGAGCAAAGGTTCTCCACCCCAGGACCATCGAGCCCGTAAGGAAGAAGCACATCCCCCTCAAGGTTAGGAACTCCTTCAGGCCCGAGGAGAAGGGAACCCTCATCTCCAGGTACAGGGAGTCCCACAACGAGCTGCTCAGGTCCGTTGCATCCAAGTGTGACCTCTCCATTATCAGCATCAGCTCTCCCGAGGTCGCATACAGGCCCGACATCGTCGCAAAGATCCTCGGAAAGATCTCCGAGAACGATGATGCCATCTACTCCATCAGCACCTCCCTTTCCAACGTCGCCTTCCTCATCGACAACAACGATGTCAAGGCAACCCTCATGAAGCTCAACGAGCTCGACAACGACGAGGTCGAGAGGATCGATGTCGAATCCGATGTCGCACTCATCTGCTGTGTCGGAGACCACCTCATGGGACAGTCCGGTACTTGCGGCGACATCTTCTCCGCAGTCAAAGAGGTCGGCGCCAATGTCAACATGATCTCCGAGGGAGCTTCCTCCGTCGCACTCAACTTCGTCGTCCCCAACGGCGACGTCCTGCCTGTCATCAAGATCCTTCACAAGAAGTTCGTAGAGGAGTGAAAAACATGGCAATGAGAGATTTCGAGTCCAAGGACGGAAAGATGATCTTCGGCGGAATGAACGTCGAGGACATCGCAAAAGAGTTCGGAACCCCCTGCTACGTCACCGACGAGGCAAGGCTCAGGGAGAACTACAGGAATGTCTACAAGGCATTCTCCAGGTACATGCCCACCGAGGTCCACTACGCATGCAAGGCAAACACCAACCTCGCCATCCTCAGAGTCCTCCAGCAGGAGGGAGCCGGTATCGATGCCGTCTCCATCGGAGAGGTCTACACATGTCTCAAGGCAGGATTCGCACCTGAGAAGATCATGTACACCGGTGTCTTCGTAAGCACCGAGGAGCTCAAACTCGTCGCAGAGTCCGGAGTTATGATCAACCTCGACTCCGTCTATGAAATGGAGCGTCTTGCAAAGATCAAGCCCGGAGCACCCGTCTCCTTCAGGATCACCCCCGGAGTCGGATCCGGACACGGCGACAAGGTCATCACCGGAAACAAGGGAGCCAAATTCGGAATCCCCAAGGATGATGTCGTCGCAACCTACGTCAGGGCAAAGGAGCTCGGACTCAACCCCATCGGAATCCACGCACACATCGGATCCGGCGGACAGCACGTCGAACCCTTCATCGAGGAGGCAGAAGTCCTCGCAGAACTCATCAACCAGATCGAAGAGGCTGGAATCAGCCTCGAATTCGTCGATATCGGCGGAGGTATCGGAGTCCCCTACAAGCCCAACGAGGACGAGATGGACCTCAACGAGATGGCCTCCGAGGTCTGCGACGTCTTCGAGCAGCAGACCAACGTCAAGAAGATCATCCTCGAACCCGGAAGGTACATCATCTGCGATGCCACCATCCTCCTCACCAGCTGCACCGATGTCAAGGACACCGGCGTAAAGAAGTACATCGGAGTCGACGCGGGATTCAACACCCTCATCAGGCCCGCCATGTACGACTCCTTCCACTACATCCAGAACGGAAGCAAGTTCGGAAAGGCATGCACCGCCAAGTACGACATCGCAGGACCCATCTGTGAGTCCGGCGACTATCTGGGACATGAGAGGGTACTCCCCGAGCCCGAGGAAGGCGACGTCATCGTCGTCTACAACGCCGGAGCATACGGATTCTCCATGAGCAGCAACTACAACTCCAGGCCCCTCTGTGCCGAGGTCCTCGTCAACGACGGTAAGGCAGACCTTATCCGTGAGAAGGAGAAGATCGAGGAACAGTGGAGGCACCAGATCATCCCCGCGAGGCTCCAGTGATGAAATTCTGGAAATACCACGGATGCGGAAACGACTTCGTCGTCGTGGACGGAATCTCCGAGAAGATCGAGATCGACGTACCTTGGTGCGTCAAGGTCTGTGACCGCCACTTCGGTGTCGGAGCCGACGGAGTCCTCTACCTCATGCCCGGAGAAGACGGATGCGAGATCACCATGAGGATCATCAACGCCGACGGTTCCGAGGCAGAGATGTGCGGAAACGGAATCCGCTGCATCGCCAAATATGCCAGGGACTTCAACATCGTCGACCACGACGAGTTCTCCATCCACACCGGCAGGGGAACCCTCATCGCCACCGTCTTCAAGGGAGACGACGGCAAGGTGAAGACCGTCCGCATCAACATGGGCGCACCCATCCTCGATGCAAGGACCGTTCCCGTCAACTACGACGGACAGTTCATCAACCAGCCCTTCGAGATCGAAGGTGTCAAGTTCATGGCCAACGCCGTATCCATGGGCAACCCCCACTTCATCACCTTCGATGACATCGGTGAGGAGAACGTCCAGAAACTCGGCCCCATCCTCGAAGGATACCGCGAGTTCTTCCCCAGGAAGACCAACGTCGAGTTCTGCAAGATCGTGGACGGCAAGATCTACATCACCGTCTACGAGAGGGGAGCCGCTTGGACCCTCGCCTGCGGAACCGGTGCATGCGCAACCACCACCGCCGCCGCACTAAACAAATTCGTACCTTTCGACACCCCCGTGGATGTACATCTCCCCGGAGGATGGCTCAAGATCACCGTGGACAGCAAACTGCAGTATGTCCTGATGGAAGGACCCGCAGAGCTTGTCTACGAGGGAAACATCAACTGAATATCACAAACTAGGTGAAAACATGGCAAAATTCGCACAGGCAGAAAGGCTTCAGAAACTGCCCCCTTACCTTTTCGTAATGCTCGAGGAACTCGCTGCACAGAAGAAGGCAGAGGGAGTCAAGATGATCGACTTCGGAATCGGAGACCCCGACCTCCCCTGTCCCCCCGAGATCCTCGATGCAATGGACAAGGCGGCACGCGTCAACGAGAACCAGAAGTACTCCTCCTCCAAGGGAGAGAGGGACCTCAGGGTCGCTGTTGCAGAGTACTACAAGAAGAGGTTCAACGTCAACGTCGACCCCGACAAGAACGTCTGCATCACCATCGGTTCCAAAGAAGGAATCTACAACATCGCACAGGCATTCATCAACGACGGCGATAAGATCGTCGCTCCCGCACCCGGATACCCCGTTTACTCCGGAGCCGCAACCCTCTTCAACAACGCCGTATGCGACAAAGTAAAACTCAAGGCAGAGAACAACTGGCTCCTTGACCTCGACGAGGTCCCCGAGGATGCAAAGATGCTCTACCTCAACTACCCCAACAACCCCACCGGAGCATGTGCCGACCTCGACTATGTGAAGAAGGCATACAACTGGTGCGACAAGCACAACACCATCTTCGCATACGACAACGCTTACTGCGAGATGACCTTCGACGGATTCAGGGCACCTTCCTCCCTCCAGGCAGGAATGAACACCATCGAGTTCGGATCCTTCTCCAAAACCTTCTGCATGACCGGCTTCAGGCTCGGATTCGCAGTCGGACACGAGGACCTCGTCGGAGGACTCGCCAAATGTAAGGGACAGATCGACTCCGGTGCACCCATCTTCATCCAGAAGGCAGCCATCACCGCTCTCAACATGTACAACGACGAGGGATACCTCACCGGCATGGCAAAGGAGAACAACGATGAGTTCGGAGAGAGGAGGAAGGTCCTCGTAGAGGGTCTCAACGACCTCGGATTCGATGTCAAGATGCCCAGAGGAACATTCTATGTATGGTTCGACTGCGGCAAGTCTTCCATGGACTTCACCAAGGAAATGATCGACAAGGGAATCATCGTCACTCCCGGAACCGGATTCGGCGGAGAGGACGGCTACATCAGGATCGCAGTCACCAGGAACATCGACTCCATCCAGGAAGCCCTCCGCAGAATGGGAAAGAAGAACGACTGAAACTAATTCCGGGACTTCGGTCCCGGTTCATTTTTTATCTGAAGGCACGGACATGGCTTCTGGAAAGGAACCGGTCAAGGACGAGACATACACTGAGATAAACGCATATCTACAGGAACTTGTGAACGGTTCCGACTATGCCAACATCCGTGACAGACTGTCGGCGAAAAGCATCTCCGATATAGAGTGCCAGATATTCGAAATAAACAATTCAGCAGAACCTTGGAAGCTTGTCAAGACCGCTGCCGAGATACTCCGTTCTGAATTCAAACTGGATTACGATGACCTGGTGTTCGAAGGCGGATGGATGGACCATCTCCCCAAGATGGTGGCCCGCAACTACCTCCTCAGACACTTCCTCGAACTCGGTAACGGACTGGAGGGATCCAACAAACGTCTGTTCGATGCGACCCTCAACACCGCCGCCGATGACTACACTGGATTCGTAGACCTGATAGTCATCAAGATCCAAACTCTTGGAGAGGTAAGGCACTACGAATTCCTGGAGGAGGATCTCCCCAAGGTGGAGCTCTACCTGACCGCCATCCTCCTTCTGATGGAATACTGCAAGGACATGCTAGACATGTCCTCCACCCTCAGACCGTCCCTGTTCCAGATGCGTAACCGCAGGATGGAAGGACGTATCCGCGGAGTGATCGAGATGTCCCTCTTCCGCAGGGAATGCCCCGCCATCACGGACCTCCTTGCCAAGGTGTCCCAGGCAGTCACCGACATAACCAACGACGAATCTCTCAGAGAACTCCAGATGGCACGCAACGAGCGCTACAAACAAAGCAAGATGCGTCTGTACAGATACACCATCAGGTGTACCGAGGACCTCAACATCCAACTGGAAGCCTGCGACCCCTATGATTTCACACACAGGGCGGATCTGAAGAAACAGCTCGAACAGGTCCAGATATTCCAGAGAAGTTTCGATAAGGACAGGTAATCTTACCTAAGTGAACTGATGGTTATCGTACCATCGTCATCTATGCCGTATTTTGTATCCTTGTGAGTGGACGGGAGTCTTATGATGTTCCCGAAGACTCCGTTGGGCACCATATTATTGGGAATCGGGATCGGCTTCAACCAATCATCCAGAAGCTCGTTCAAGGTCTCGATAGCGGAATCGTCAGAGAGCTTGCATATCGAACTGTCATTCTCTATAATCAGCCTGTGTTCACCGTTTTTACCGAAAACAAGTGTCATGACGCATGCACCAGACCAGCTTCTGCAGACGTAGAGTCTTTTGCGGGTGCAGATGAAGTTCCAACGGTCATCCATGGACATGGACAGGTGCCCCCATCTCATATCCCACCGCTCATCTGAGGTGAATTTCCTGATGAAAGGCACTTCGCGGGTGTTTTTTGACATGGGTATGAATCCGAATGTCACCTTCGTCACAGGAACATTGTCCATCTGGTAAAGTGGCCCGGATATGCTGTCATATGACACGCTGAAGTGACGGCGTGTGCATCTGCCCCTTACCATGCATACCATGACCCTTAGCTCAGGGATATCTGCATCCACATGAAGTACGACCGCATAGAATAACTCGCCAAGATCCATCAGTTTGGCAATGACGGAATTGGAGGTCTTGGGGATGTATCCGACCTTTGTTCCGGATTCATCGAGTACCAATATCGCATTGTCATCATGGGGATTGTTCTCGCGTTCGAGATACATTTCCTGACCCTCTTCCAATCCTGCAAGAGTCTCGGAAACATTCGGAACAAAGCATGTGCCAGCTACCGTCACCTCGATGATAGGATCACTACGGGGAGGTGCATCCGACGGTGTACTGTAGGGGATGTTGCATCTCCTGCAACGTAATTTGGCTTCCTCTTCCGTTAATTTTCCAGAACCGCAATACCAACCGAATATCGGATGGAAATATACAAGGGGCATTGGTTGCGGAGGCGTCATAGGTACTTGTGAAAAGGTTGGGGCCGAAGCCCCTTGAAATGTTTACTGTCCGTTTCCGAACTTGGACTTGGAGTGCTCAAGTGCGACGATGACGGGGAGGGGATCCTTCAGGAGGAAGGTCTCGAGTGCTCCTCCACCGGTGCTCACATAGGACATGGAGTCGGCAAGGTCGAACCTCTCTGCTGCTGCGGAAGTGTGTCCTCCACCGAGAACGGAAAGACCTTTGCTCTCGACCATTGCGGTCATGATGGCCTTGGTTCCGACCTCGAATCCCTCTTTCTCGAACATTCCGGCAGGACCGGACATGAAGGAGGTCTTGGAGACTTCGAGGACCTTCCTGAACTTCTCAGCGGACTGGTCTCCGATGTCGAGTGCTGCTCCTGCGGTGGCCATGTCACCGATGTTGACGCTGACCCTCTTTCCGTCCTTCTCGACGGCGACGTCGGAAGGCAGGATGATCCTCTGACCGTATTTGGCCATGACATCCTGTGCTTTCTTGAAGTTCTCCTCGGTGAGCTCCTCCTGGAGGGGAACCTTGGATTCTTCTCCGATGTCCACTCCGCGTGCCATAAGGAATGCATTTCCTGCAAGTCCTACGACGATGACGGTGTCTGCGGTGTTGGTGCTGAGGACACGGTCGATCATGTGGGGGACGTCACCGAACTTGGCGCCTCCGAGAATGAAGACGGAGGGCCTGCGGGGGTTGTTGAAGATGGTCTCGAGTGCGTACATCTCCTTGGCCATGAGCCTTCCGGATGCGGAGGGGAGCACGTCCTCGAACCCTACGAGGGAACACTGGGACCTGTGGGCTGCTCCGAATGCGTCGCAGACGTAGAGGTCGAAGAGGGGTGCGAGAGCCTTGACGATCTCGCCCTGTGCGTGACCTTCCATGTCGAGCTTGGCGGTCTCGGAATCGATTGCACGGACGTTTCCGAGAAGGAGGAGTTCTCCCTCTCCGAGTGCCTCGATTGCCTTCTTGGCATCGTCACCGAGGACGTCGTCGACGTACTTCACGGGAGTGTTGAGGTTCTTGGACAGAAGTGCGGCGTGCTGGGAGAGGTCGGTGAAATCCCATTTTCCCTTCCTGCTCTGGTGAGCGAGGATGACGAGTTTTGCCTTCTTTCCGAGGAGTTCCCTAATAGTGGGGATGACTGCCCTGATCCTGACGTCGTTGATGATCTTCAGGGTCTTCTTGTCCATGGGACAGTTGATGTCGACCCTGAGAAGGACCCTCTTGCCCTTGAAGTTCAGATCGCCGAGAGTGTTGTATGCGCCCATATCGGTGCCTCAGTGGTCGATTCCGAGGGACTTGTTGGTCTTTGCAACGGATTCCTCGCACTCCATAACCTTGCACATGGACCTGATACAGTCGATGTTCTCGGGAATGACGTCGGACTCCTGGTGGACTGCCTGGTAGTAGTAGAGGGTGTCGCCGACGACCTTGATTCCGTCGGACCATACGCAGATCTCGTACATGTCGGACCTGGACCTTCCGAGCTCCCTTGCGAGCTCCATGCACTGTGCGGTAGACTTGATTCCGTCTTTGGAGGAGACAAGCCTTACACGGGGTGCCTTCTTGAAGACCTCGAGGACCTCCTCGGTGGAGACTTCCTTTCCGAGTTTGACGACGACGGCCTGGATGTGCATGAGGGTGGTGGAACACTTGATTGCCATGGAGGTGATGTCAAGCCAGGGCATGATGCTCTTCACGTCTACTCCGTGGTGGGTAGGGAGAGAGACAGAGGGCTCGAGTGCGTTGACGGGTCCGGTCTTGCTGTCTCCGGGGTCTGCTGCACGCCTTACGATGGTAACGTATGCGTTCTGGACCTTGTACTCCTTGTCGAGAAGGGAAAGGGTCCTGAGAAGACCGGTGGTGTTACAGGAGACGACCCTGGAGAACTGTGCTCCCCAGGACTCTTTGTAGTTGGCAGTGGAGTTGAAGGAGACTCCGGTGAGTCCGTGCTCCTCTCCTCCCTGGAAGATTCCCTTGATTCCGGCGGCCTGGTATTTTGCCTTGTACTCCTCTCCGAAGTCTCCAGGGGTTGCATCGACCATGATGTCGACCTTTCCGATCAGGTCATCGATGGTTCCTGCGGTCTGAATTCCTGCTTTGGCGAATTTCTCGACGTTCTCTGCGGGAACGTAGATGGGGATGCCTGCTGCAGCGGCGGTCTTGGCCTCGAAGGAGGGCCTGGTCTTGGTGACTCCGATGAGTTCCATATCGTCCTGCATGCTGACTGCGGTTGCTACCCTCTTTCCGATGGTACCGTATCCGTTTACTCCGACCTTGATTTTAGCCATGGGTATTTCACTTGGAAGCGTGTATCATTTTAACATTAATAATGGGTGCGCACGCGCGTATAAAAAGAACCGTAACGCCGTCAGGACATGCCCGTGTTCCAGACAGAAATTACGGACAATCCGTTTTATAGGGAGACCCATATTCGAACACAGGTTGATTCTATGAAAGGATCCAAAGCACTGTTGAAAATGCTGGAGGACAGAGGTGTCGAGAACATCTTTGGTTACCCCGGTGCCACCGTTATTCCGATCTACGACGAGTTCATCGATTCCAACGTAAGGCACATCCTTGTAAGGCATGAACAGTGCGCCGCACACATGGCCGACGGTTTTGCCAGGGCCAGCGGAATGCCCGGAGTCTGTCTTGCAACCAGCGGACCCGGAACCACCAACCTCGTCACCGGTATCGCGACAGCATATGCGGACTCCGTCCCCATGATCGCACTCACCGGACAGGTCGGAACCAACTTCCTCGGCGCAGAGGCATTCCAGGAGGTCGACTCCTACAGTCTCATGATGCCGGTCACGAAACACAACTTCAGGGTCCTCGATCCTGAGAGGCTCCCCCATGCGATTAACGAGGGATGGAAGATGTGCCAGACTGGAAGGCCCGGTCCCGTCCACATCGACATGCCCGTCGATCAGATCAACTCGGACATCCCCGAGGATCTCCTTACCAAGGAATGGGGAATCAAGGAACCCGCGACCGACACCTCTCGCATCGCAGAGGCTGCCATGCTCATCAAGAATGCTGCAAGGCCCATCATGCTTATCGGAGGAGGTGCCATCAACGCATCTGCCGAGATTATCAGGCTTGCGGAATTCACTAACATCCCCGTTGTCACAACTCTCATGAGTCTCGGAATCGTGCCTTCATCCCACCCCCTCAACATGGGACCTCTGGGTATGCACGGAAGGCTCGGTGCACTCGACGCATTCCAGTCCGCAGATCTCATCATCGCCATCGGAACCAAATTCTCCGACAGGACCTACAACCCCCACACAATGCCCTCCGAGAACTGCAAGGTCATCCAGATCGACATCGATGCCACCCAGTTCGGAAAGAGCAAAAGGAACTCCGTCGACATCCTCTGCGATGCAAAACAGGGAACACTCCTGCTCCTCGAGGCACTCAAGGGATACAAGGACTGCCACTCCGAATGGGACGGCCAGTACGCCAAACTCAGGAAGAGATGCCAGTGCAGCTTCGACATCAACACTGACCCCATCGCACCCCAGAAGGTCATGCACGAGATCAGCAAACTTCTGGATGACGATGTCATCGTCACAACCGGTGTCGGACAGAACCAGATGTGGTCCATGCACTGCCTCGATGTGAGAAGACCCAGACAATACATCACCTCGGGATCCTTCGGTACCATGGGATTCGGACTCCCCTCCGCCATCGGTGCAAAGGTCGCCAAACCCGACTCCAAGGTCCTTACCATCGTCGGAGACGGTGGTCTCCAGATGGTCATCCAGGAACTCGCAACTTCTGTTGCGGAAGACATCCCCGTCACCATCGTCCTCCTCAACAACGGATGGCTCGGAATGGTCAGACAGTGGCAGAAGCTCTTCTGGGACAAGAGGTTCAGTGGAACCAAGCTCAACGCCGATCCCAACTTCGTCAAACTCGCAGAGTCCTTCGGCGCATGGGGAATCACCGTCGAGAAATCAGGCGACATTGGAGATGCACTCAAGCAGGCCATGGATTCCGACAGGACCTGCATCGTCGACATCCACACCAATCCCGAAGAGGATATCTGCCCCATGATCCTGGCAGACCCCAAGGTCCCCATCGTCAAGGGTAGATGCCCCTACTGAAACGATAACCGGGGGTTTATCCCCCACCTATTTTCTTTAATTCTGCAGTACCCTTATTATAAACGTGTCCGATTACTGGGCGATTGCAATGAAGGGCTCAAGAGCACTGCTCAAAATGTTAGAGGACAGAAATGTCGAAACCATGTTCGGATACCCCGGCGGAGCCGTTATCCCCATCTACGATGAGATCAGGGATTCCTCCATCAGGCACGTACTCGTAAGGCACGAACAGTGTGCCGCACACGCAGCCGACGGTTTCGCACGTGCATCCGGAAAGACCGGAGTGTGTCTGTCCACCAGCGGACCCGGTGCAACCAACATGGTCACCGGTATCGCCACCGCCTATGCCGATTCAGTACCCATGCTGGCACTTACCGGACAGGTAGGATCTAAGGTGCTCGGATCCGAGGCATTCCAGGAAGTAGATGCATACAGTCTGATGATGTCTTTCACCAAGCACAACTTCCGTGTAACCGACGTAAACAGGCTTCCCCATGCAATCGACGAAGCCTGGAAGATCGCACAGTCCGGAAGGCCCGGACCCGTACACGTCGACCTTCCCGTCGACCAGATCAATGCTCAGATCGATGAGGAGCTCACCCTTCAGAGCTTCGGCATCAAAGAGCCCGTAGAGGACATCTCCGGAATCCCTGCCGCCGTCGAACTCATCAAGAGTTCGGTCAAACCCGTCATCATGGCCGGTGGAGGAGTCATCTCCGCAGAGGCTTCCGAAGAACTCATCCGTTTCGCAGAGCTCATCTCCGCACCTGTCGTCACCCCCATGATGGGTATCGGATCCATCCCCACCCAGCACCCCCTCAACATGGGTCCCCTGGGAATGCACGGAAGGATTTGCGCCAAGGAGACCTTCAGCGGTGCCGATCTCGTCATCGCCATCGGAACCAAGTTCTCCGACAGGACCTACAGTCCCCACACCGAGCCCAGCAAATCCACCAAGGTCATCCAGATCGACATCGACCACACCCAGTTCGGAAAGGCCAACAGAGAAGGTGTCAACATCAGGTGCGATGCCAAGAAGGCACTCAACATGCTCATCGACGCCATCGGCGGCTCCGTCTCCCATGACTCATGGATCAGGCAGGCCAAGGAGTACAAGGCACGCAGGAACGTCGACTTCAACTACTTCACCCACCCCATCATCCCCCAGAAGGTCATGTGGGAGCTGAACAAGTTCATCGACGAGGACACCATCATCACCACCGACGTCGGACAGAACCAGATGTGGGCTATGCACTACCTTGACATCAAGAGGCCCAGGCAGTTCCTTTCCTCCGGTTCATTCGGTACCATGGGATTCGGACTTCCCGCCGCAATCGGTGCCAAGGCCGCACGCCCCGACTGCAAGGTTGCAACCATCGTCGGAGACGGAGGCCTCCAGATGGTCATCCAGGAACTCGCAACCTCTGTCGCAGAAGACCTCCCCGTCGTCATCGTACTGCTCAACAACGGATGGCTTGGAATGGTCAAGCAGTGGCAGAAACTGTTCTGGGACAAGAGGTACTCCGAGACCCTTCTCGAAGATGACCCAGACTTCTCGATGATCGCCAAGGCATACAAGGCCGAGGGCATCACCGTAGAAAGGGCAGGAGAGGTCGGAGATGCACTCAAGCAGGCATTCGACTGCGGAAAGACCTGCATCGTCGACATCCATGTCGATCCCGAGGAAGACATCCTTCCGATGCTTCCTCCCAACCCCGCAATCCCTCCCATCGAGGGGCGCTGCAAATACTGACCGGGGGGTTTCCCCCTCGGATTCAGATTTTTCCGGAAATCCAGTCCAGGATATCCTTGAAAACTTTCTGACAACCTTCCTCATGGAGGATGTCGTGGTTCATTCCGTCATAGATGTTGACGTAAGGAGTTGATCCGTATTTCCTCAGAATGTCGGCGGCAGAGATAACTCCCTGACCCTTGGCCCCCACCTGGTCTTCACTACCGGAGAAGAATGCAACGGGAAGTGATGCAGGAATATTTCCGAAGTCTTCTTCCTTTGCGAGCCTGAGGGTTAGCATGAACATGTCCCTGTAACCGCTGGTCTGGAACCTGAGTCTGTTGCGGCGTTCCTCTGTCATCTGGGACGTATCGCTTGCACCGACCTTTACACGGGAGAAGTTCTTACCGAGGACCAGACCGTCAAGGTCTTCAGAATAGGCACGGGGGCCGAGTTCGGCAACGAACTTGTTCGCATATCCGACCATGCGCTCTGCATCTTCAAGACTGCGGTTTCCGGTACCGACGCATACGACACCGTTCACACTGGAACCATATTTGGTCATGAAACGCCTTGCGATGTAGGAACCCATACTGTGTCCGATGATGAAGTGGGGGACCCCGGTGTAGGTCTTGCAGATGTGATCGCAAACAACTTTTGCATCCTCGACGAGGTTCAGATCCCCATCGGTTTCATTGAAGAATCCGGGCTCGGTAGGACTGGTACGACCATGTCCCAGATGGTCGTGACCGAACACCGCGAAACCATTGGAATTCAGGAACTGTGCTAGCACCTCGTAGCGGGGAATGTACTCGAGCATTCCATGCAGGATCTGAACGGTACCGCGAACGGAACCGGCAGGTATCCACGAGTAGCAGAAGAGGTTGCAACCATTGCGTGATGAGGGTAGTGTGAAAGTTTCCATATTACCGCCCGTAACTAATTCAACCACCTTATAGTAAACGCACACGCGCACTCGCGTAAAACAGTACTTATAGGGTATTCGCATAAACGACCCCAAGGTAATTCTCATGGACACCAAAATCTATCATGATGAAGACGCAGACCTTTCTGTCCTGAAAGGTAAGAAGATCTCTGTTCTCGGATACGGAGCACAGGGACGCGCACAGGCACTCTGTTTCCGTGACTCCGGACTCGATGTTATCATCGGAGTCAGGGAGGGCGGAAAATCCTGGAACAAGGCCAAAGAAGACGGTGGAATGAAAGTCACCACCATGGACAAGGCCGCAGCAGAGGGAGACGTCGTCATGATGCTCCTTCCCGACGAGATCCAGCCTGAGATCTACGACCAGTACGTCAAGGACAACCTCAAATCCGGAGCAGCCCTCGAGTTCGCACACGGATTCTCCATCACCTACAAGCTCATCGTTCCCCCCGCAGATGTCGATGTCATCATGATGGCACCCAAGTCCCCCGGAGACGCAGAGAGGCAGCAGTTCGTCGAGGGATTCGGAGTTCCCGCCCTCATCTCTGTCCACCAGAACGCAACCGGAAAAGCAAAGGACATCGCACTTGCACTCGCAAAGGCAATGGGATGCACCCGTGCAGGAACCTTCGAAGTCGACAACTTCGACCTCGAGACCAAATCCGACCTCTTCGGAGAGCAGTCCATCGAGTGCGGAGGACTTTCCAAGCTCATCACCGAGGGATTCCACACCCTCGTCAACAACGGATTCCCCCCGATCGTTGCATACTTCGAGTGCTGCCACGAGTGTAAGCTCATCATCGACCTTGTCGTCAAGGGCGGTATGCCTTACATGTGGGACGTCTGCTCCAACACCGCAAAATACGGTGGACTCACCCGCAGGGATCTCATCATCACTGAGGAGTCCGTCAAGGGAATGCAGAAAGTCTACGACATGATCGAGAAAGGAGAGTTCAAGACCGAGTGGCGCGCAGAGTACGAGAAGTACCACCTCGCAAACCTCCACGCCCTCATGGACAAAGAGAAGGCAGATCTCCTCGAGTCCACCGGAAACGAGGTCAGGGCACTCTTCGAGCGCAAGAACTGATCCAAACAATAACCTGGAGGACCAGACATGCTTAAGCTGAAGATCAGGACCAGGAACGGCGAATATCACGCCGAACTTGATGATTCCGATCTCAGCACGGCGGTCTGGTTCTCCGCCACACCTTTTAAGGCCCAGATTAACGAACTCGGCTGCTCCATATTCTTCGAAATGCCTATCGATGTCAACGAAGATGGTGAGAAGCAGAACGAGTTCGAAGTGGGCGACATCGCATGGTGGCCCGGTGTCAACGCACTGACCATCTTCTACGGCCCCACCCCTCTCAGCGGAGAGGACGGTAAACCCGTATCGAAATACAAGTGTATCAAGATCGGAAGAATCATCGGAGACTGTTCATCTCTCGAAGAAGCGGGAGACAGGCAGACTATCATCCTCGAACAGGAATTCTGATTTTGAATTCTGGTTACTTTTACAAGTCTTTCTATATCCATTTTACAAAGAGGATGTTGAACTCTAGTTTGTCTGGGATCCAGGATACTGCAGAATTTCAAAAATATGCTTCTTTGTCTACATCTGTCAGCCTTTTGTCTGCATTTTGTCTATAATTTTAGGTAAAAGTTAAATATTAGATAGTGCAATTAAGTTATCAAGTACCTGAACTAAATTCGAAAGAATAAGGTGAACAAGCGACCATACGAGGAAACCCCTCGGTTGGAGCGGTACCGGAACAAGTCAAGACCCCTTGGGTCGAAAGCGGTGTTCCGTCATACGAAGTGATCAGGATGAAGCGATGAGCTTCATCAGCAGACTCTGTATAAGCAGTCAGGCATAGCACTAGGTGCAGATCCCCCCTACGGTAAAATGTAGGAGGCAGTTAATAGGTCCCCGTGGCCGTAAAACAGCCTCACCCAACGGTGAGCGATCG
>JAKSHV010000040.1 GCA_024399225.1 archaeon
AAGAACAAGATCCCGAAGAACCTCGACATTTTCTGAAGGAATCCCATTGCCCTCCCAATCCTACGACGAGCAGTACGCCTATCTTGAACAGCGCATAGATGCGCTGAAGACCAACAAGACCGGTGACGAGCGCCAGACCGAAGGAGAGGTCTTCGACAGGAAGACTCTCATGACGATTTACACGTTCATGAAGAGAGGGCTGATAGACAAGGTCCACTACCCCATTTCAACGGGTAAGGAGGGAAACGTGTTCTATGCCACCGATGAGGATGGCGAACCCGTTGCCCTCAAAATCTACAGGACGTCCACATCGACGTTCAAAAGGGTCAGCAAGTACATCGAGGGAGATCCCAGGTTCAAGGGAACCACCGGCAACCGCTGGAAGTTCATCTACACCTGGGCCGCCAAGGAATTCAGGAACCTCGAGAGATACTACGATGCCGGACTCCCCGTCCCCGAACCCATCGCCAACGACAAGAACTGTCTGCTGATGGAATACATCGGTGACGAGACCGGCCCTGCACCCCAGCTGAAGGACCTCGTTCTCGAGAACCCCACCGAGACGTATGAGGAGGTCATCGACTTCATCATCGACGGCTGGAGGGATGCACATCTCGTACACGGAGACCTCAGCGAATACAACATCCTCATGTCCGAGGAAGGTCCCATCGTCATCGATGTGGGCCAGTCCATGACGAACGATTTCTTCAACGCCAAGGAACTGCTCGACAGGGACATCATCAATATCAACAGGTTCTTCAAGAACCGCGGGGCAGACATCTTCGACCCCGAGACCATCAAAGAAGAGGTGTTCGCACCTGCCGACGAGGAAGATGAAGACGACTCCGACGAATATGATGAGGAGTTCGACGACGAAGAAGAGGAGGAAGAGGAATGAGATCAATCAAGATCCCCGAGGACCGTGTCGGCGCACTCGTCGGCAAAGAAGGAAGCTCCAAGAAGATGATCGAGGAGAGGACCGGTATCAAGCTCCTGGTCGACAAGGAAGGAGAGGTCATGTGGGACGACAACGCAGAAGGCGTCGAACCCATCATGGCACTGCAGATCATCGACGTTGTCAAGGCCATCGGAAGGGGATTCAACCCCGACAAGGCCATCAAACTCATCGATGACGAGGACATGTACTTCGAGAGCATCGATATCAAGGATGTCATCGGAGACAGACAGAGCCAGGTCCAGAGGGCCAGGGGACGTCTCATCGGAAAGGACGGTAAGACCAGGAAGCTCATCGAGGACCTCGCCGACGTCTACATGAGCGTCTACGGAAACACCGTATCTCTCATCGGAAACACCATCAGCCTCCCTGTCGCCAAGACTGCCATCGAGATGCTCCTCCACGGAAGCGAGCACTCCACCGTCTACCACTATCTTGAAAGCCAGCGCCCCAAACTCAGGATCGCTGAGATGGGATTCGACCTCTGAGGCATTCACATGGAACAGTGGGTTTCCGACAATCTCGACAAAGCGGCCATCCTCGCCGAGCGCGGATACTGCGACCACTGTCTGGGAAGGATGTTCGCCAAATGCGGCGAACAGCTCACCGACCTCCAGCGCGGAGAGATGCTCAGGGAAGCACTCGCCGAACAGGGCAAAGAATACGAGCCCGAGGAGATCTGCCCCCTCTGCGAGGATGTCTTCTCCATGCTCCCCCGTTTCGCCGAGGCTGTAGCCGAGAAGGTCCTGACCGTCGAATCCGACAACTTCCTCATCGGATGCAGGGTGGACCCCAGCCAGGCCAAGACCGAGAAGGAGACCGTCGAGGAACTCGGACTCGGAGAGACCTTCGAACCCCTCAAGACCGAACTCAATAGGGAGATCGGAAAGATAGCCCTCCCCCTCATCAACCGTGCCGTCAACTTCAAGGAACCCCAGGTCGTCGCTTGCATCGACACCCGTTTCGCAGATGTCACCCTTGACATCGCACCCATGTTCATCGCCGGACGCTACCTCAAGCTCAGCAGGGAGGTCCCCCAGACCAAATGGCCCTGCCGCATCTGCAGGGGAAAAGGATGTCCCAGATGCCACGGAACCGGTAAGATGTACCAGTGCTCCGTCCAGGAATGCATCGGAGATGTCGCCCTTGAGATGGCAGGCGGAGACGAGCATTTCTTCCACGGAATGGGAAGGGAGGACATCGACGCCCGCATGCTCGGTACCGGAAGACCCTTCATCCTCGAGATCAGCCACCCCCGCGTCAGGAACATCGATCTCGAAGAGCTTGCAAGAAGGATCAACGACTCCCCTCTGGCACAGTTCCGCGATCTTCGCTTCGTCCACAGAAAGTACGTTAAGGAGTACAAAGAGGCCGAGGCAGATAAATTATATCGCGCAAAAGTAAAGGCAGAGGGCAAAGTTAATAAAGATAAACTAGTTGACGCGCTATTATCATTCGAGAACGTAAACCTTGACCAGAGGACACCCCAGAGGGTCGAGCACCGTCGTGCGGACCTTGTGAGGAACAGAACGGTCTATTGGGTCAAGGCAGAGAACATCGAGGAAGATACCTTCGATCTCATCTTGAAAACACAATCCGGAACTTACGTGAAGGAATTCGTTTCAGGAGACGAGGGAAGAACTACCCCCAACTTCTCTGATGCGATCGGCGTACAATGCTACGTCGAACTCCTAGACGTTCTAGAAATCGACTATCAACAACCTGAGGACTGATATACATGCAGAGATCCAGAGGAACCAGATCCAAAACCCGCCAGATTCTTAAGAAATCCCCTAGGGCACGTGGACTTTCCCCCATCACCAGGGGATTCCAGACCTTCGAGGAAGGAGAGAAAGTAAACATCGTCATCGACCCCAGCATCCACAAGGGAATGCCCCACTCCAGGTTCCACGGCCTGACTGGTGTTGTCACCGGTATCAGGGGAACCGCATACGAGGTCAGCGTCAACGTCGGCGGAAAGATGAAAGTCGTCGTCTCCCGCCCTGAGCACCTCGTTAAGGCAGTCGCATAAACGGTTTAAGATAATTGACGGGTGAATCACATGGCAGAGAGCAGGTACGTATCAGTAGCAGAAGTCAAAGAAATGCTTAGCGCAGAGAACGAGAAGAGAGGAGAGCTTATCCCCTCCCTCAAAGCTGCATTGAGCACTGCTGCCGAGACCTGCCCTCTCACCAGTGAACAGGCAAAGGAACTTATCAGCAGAGTTTCCGAGATCATCGCCCCCCTCACTCTTACCGAGTACGGAAGGGCAACCGCTCCCGTCAAGATTGCAGACACCCTTCCCAGGTACCCTGCGGAAGTACGTGCCATTTTCTCCAAGGAGAGAGGAGTAGTCCTTCCTCCTGAGATGATTGAGCAGATTCTCGATGCGGTCAACGAATACCTTTGAAATTCGGAGGGACCAAAATGGAAGAATATGCATACATATTAGATATACCGCCGCAGAAGCGCGGAGGCAAATCTGAGAACATCTGCCTCGCAGTAGGTGACCACGATTTCAGGCTTTTCGAACTTGTCTACAAGGCAGGTGCAGTCCTGAACTTCGAGGACCGCGTATACATCGGAAAGGACACCGCACAGAGGACCGTAATCGACCATGTGAAGAGGAGGATCGGAGTCACTGATCTCAGCTCCACCGCAAACAGCGAGCTCGAGTACGCGGTCACTGAGGCCGTCAAAGCCGATGAAGCACGTTTCATCAAATTCTTCAACGAAGCAGGCCCCATCTCTCTCCGCAAGCACATGCTTGAGGAACTTCCCGGACTCGGAAAGAAGAGCATGATGGCCATCCTCGACGAGAGGGAGAAGAAGAAATTCGAGAACTACGCCGACCTCGTCACAAGGGTTCCCACTGTGAAAGATCCCGTAAAGCTCCTCGTCGCCCGTATCATGGAAGAGATCAACGCGGTCGAAGGCGAGCTCAAGCGCAACCTCTTCGTGGAAAAATGAACCCCGGAGAGACCGGCAGACTGATCGCCGAAACCGGCGTCATTCCTACCAAAGCCAAAGGTCAGAATTTCTTGACCGACGGACGTATCGCAGACCGTCACATCGGCTACGCAGACATTCAACCCGAGGACAGGGTCCTTGAAGTCGGACCCGGCCTCGGAATTCTAACTCAGAGACTCATCGGAAAGGGAAAATCCCTCACCTGCATCGAGATCGATGACATCCTCGCAGACTACATCGGAAGCACCTATGGTGAAGACCTTACACTGATCCACGGAGATGCTGTCAAGGTCCCCTTCCCTCCGTTTGAGAGGTTCGTCAGTAATCTCCCCTACAGCGTCTCCACACCCATCATCTTCAAGCTCCTAGACTATCCGTTCAAGAAAGCGGTCGTCATGGTTCAGAAGGAGTTCGCCGAACGTATGGTTGCCGATGTGGGCAGTCCGGAGTATTCCCGCCTGACCGTCAACCTGTTCTTCAGGGCAGAGTGCCAGATAGTCGAAAACGTACCCAGGTCTCGGTTCAAACCCCAGCCCAAGGTAGACTCCTGTCTTGTCGCCATCACCCCCCGTCCCGCCCCCTTCGAGGTAAAGGACGAGAAGCTGTTCTTCAAGGTGACACAGGTCTGTTTCGACCACCGCAGGAAGAAGATCGGTACCTCGCTGAAGGCTGCCAGACTGATAACCTCCAACGACCAGATTCCCTATGCGGATGCCCGTATCGAAAGTCTGCGCCCTGTAGAAATCGCAGAGATCGCAGACGCCATCGCGGCACTCAGGTAAGGCCCGAACCCAACCTATAACTTTTAGAAGGGCTATTACCCAGAGATTATATGCAGATAGGTATCGTCGGAAAACCTAACGTAGGAAAATCTACGATGTTCGGTGCCGCCACAATGGCCCCCGTCGAGATCGCAAACTATCCTTTCACAACCATCGAACCCAACAAGGGCGTGGGATATGTCCGTTACGAATGTCCCTGCAAACAGCTCGGTGTCACCTGTAACCCCCACAACTCTCTTTGCATCAACGGAACCAGGATGGTTCCCGTCGACCTTCTCGATGTCGCAGGACTCGTTCCCGATGCATGGCAGGGAAAAGGACTCGGAAACAAGTTCCTTGACGACCTCAGACAGGCAGATGCCTTTGTCAATGTCGTGGATGCCAGCGGAACCACCAACATCGAGGGTATCCCCGGCAAGCTCGGAGAATTCGACCCCACCGAGGATGTAACTTTCCTCAGAAACGAGATCGACTGCTGGATGAGGGAGATCATCAAGGACGGTCTCGGAAAGATCGCAAGGGCCGCCAAGATGAACGGAAGCAAGCCCGAGACCATTCTCGCAGAGAGGCTCGCCGGACTCAAGGTAACCGAGTCCCAGATCAAAGCCGCACTCCAGAAGGTACCTCTCGACCAGGACCCCACCAAATGGGATGATGATTCCCTCCTCAGACTCACCACTGAGATCAGGAAGCTTTCCAAACCAATGATCATCGCCATGAACAAGGCAGACATCGCACCTGCAGGCAACTTCGAGAAACTTCAGGCACTCGGAGAAGAAGCGGTTCCCACCATGGCGGAGACCGAACTTGCACTCAGAAAGGCGGAGAAAGCAGGACTTATCGAATACGTCCCCGGCGACGCATCCTTCAAGGTAAAGGACGGAATCAAGCTCAACGAAGGCCAGCAGAAGGCCCTGGATTACATGAACCAGAACATGCAGAAATTCGGCGGAACCGGAATCCAGAAATGTCTTGAGGATGCAGTCTACAAGACCCTCGACTACATCCCTGTATTCCCCGTCGAGGATGAAAGCAAACTATGCGACCACTTCGGACGTGTACTTCCTGACTGTCACCTTGTTCCCAGGGGATCCACCGCAAAGGACCTCGCATACAGGATCCACACCGACCTCGGAGACAAGTTCATCAGGGCCGTCAACTGCAGGAGCCACCGTACCGTAGGTGCCGACTACATCCTCGAGCCCGGAGACATCATCAGGATTGTTGCAAACAAGTGAGTGAAATGACCGGCACATGGGACGTCAGGATAATCAGCGCATCATATTCCAGCGATGCAGAGGGAAACCCCTACATCGAACTGTTCGGAAAGACGCGTGAAAGACAGTCCATAACCATTGCCGTGTACGATTTCAAACCCTACTTCTATATCGTGGACCCGACCCCTGCGGCCGAGGCAGGTCTGAAGACCGACGACCAGATCGTTGCCCTCGAACACAGGGAGTTGGAGTTCCGCGGAGCCCAGCACGATACACTCAAGATCGTTCTGAAGAGCCCCTGGCTCATGTCCTCGTACAAGACCAGGTTATCGTCCAGATTCAAGGTTCTCGCAGGAGATGTCCAGTACCAGGACCGTTTCATCTATGACAACGACATGGGCTCATGCATCAGGATCACCGGAGAACCCATCGAACTCGACTATACTACCGACCTGGTGGTCAAGATGGTCTCTTTCGAGAACATCGAGTCCTTCGACCCCGGACTAAGGTTCCTGTCATTCGATATTGAGAACAGCATCGAGGAACAGACCATCTACTGCATTTGTACGAAGGTCGAAGAGAACGGAGAATTCACCACTCCCGAGCCCATCTACGGTCCGGAAAAGGAAATCATCGAGAGATTCTCGAAACTCATCACCGAAGTAGACCCAGACGTCATCACCGGATACAACATCGACAACTATGATATCCGCAAGATCGTTGAGAGGGCACAGGCCAACAAGATGAAGGATGCCCTTCCCTGGGGAAGGGACAAAGGTCAGCCCAAGATTTTCTCCGAACGTTTCTGGAGGGTCAAAGGAAGGCTCATCGTCGATGCATGGTGGGCCGCCAAGAGGGAACTGAGGCCCAAACAGGAGACCCTCAATGCCGTGTCCCTTCTGGTTCTCGGCGAACAGAAACTCGATGTCGATCCCAAGCATATGGACCAGGAATGGCAGGAGAACAGGGAGAAGGTAATCGAATACTGTATCCAGGATGCCAACCTTGCCCTAAGGATCCTTCTGAAGGTCGGAACCGTCAGGAAAGGTCTAGACCTGGCCGCTGTATCCAAACTTCCTATCGAGGACGTCCTCGTATCCGGAACCTCCACCCTTGCCGATTCACTACTTATCAGGGAGGCCGACCGCAGCAATGTCGGAGTGCCCATGAACGGCAGGAGGCTCGCCAGAGGAGAGGAGCAGATCGAGGGAGGTTACGTTCACAACATGAGGCCCGGATTATACCACTGGGTCTGTGTACTTGACTTCAAATCGATGTATCCTTCGCTGATCATCGCGAACAATATCTGCTTCACCACGCTATGCGATGACGGAGAGATCGTATCCCCCTCTGGAGCGAGATACATGTCCCCCGAAAGGAAGAAGGGTATCCTTCCTACCATCCTTTCAGACCTCATGAGTCAGAGGGATTCCATCAAGAAGAGGATGAAGGCCACCACCGATGCCTACGAGCATGCATACCTCGACGGTCTGCAGGCCGCGGTCAAGGTTATCATGAACACCTTCTACGGAGTATTCGCATCCTCCTTCTACAGATTCACCGACAAGAGCATCGGTGCATCCATCACCGCCTTCGCAAGGTCCAACATCACCGGGATCATCAAACAGCTGGAAAGCGACGGATATCCTGTCATCTACGGAGACACCGATTCCGTCTTCGTCCTCTCCCCCTACCACAATGTAGAGGAGGCTGCCAAATTCGGAGAGGAGCAGGCATCCAGATTCTCCCAGGGAGCAAAGACCCTTGAGTTCGAGAAACTGGTGGAACCTTTCTTCTCCAACGGCATGAAGAAGAGGTATGTCGGAAGGATCATCTACCCGGAGAAACAGGATGAGCTCCTGGTCAGGGGTTACGAGATCCGCCGTTCCGATTCCTTCGATCTCCAAAGCAGGATGCTTACCGAACTGTTCGGGAAGATCCTCGATGAGAAGAAGGATGAGGCTCTGGCACTTGTGAAAAATGCGGTCCGTGACACGCTCAACGGAAACGTATCTCCCGGCGACCTCGTCATCTCCAGGACCTGCAAGGGACTTGACGCATATGAGAATCCCGAGAGGATGGCCAACGTGCAGGCTGCCAAGAAACTCATCGCAATGGGTTACAACTTCATCCCCGGTATGAAGATCTCATGGATCGTTACCGACGGAAAGGCTACTCCTCAGCAGGTGGAGCCCTATATCAGCGGCGCCACCTTCACCGCCACCCCCGATTACAAGTACTACGCGGAACGTCTGGCACAGATGGCCTCCAGGATTACCGAGGTCTATGGTTGGGAAGAGTCCGACCTTCTCACAGGTTCCCAGCAGACCACCCTTTTCAGTGGTTCGTTCTCATCCCCCAGGAAGCCGAAGACCTCTGCTCCCAAGCCTGCGGCTCCCGCACCAGTAAAGGAAGAGCCCAAACCGGAAGCCCCCAAGCCCAAAAAGAAAGTGTCCTTGGACGATTTCTTCTGATCTACCTATATATAGGTATAAATAGCGCTTTGACTTGCTTTGGATTTACAAGACGATAGTCTTGCCGGAAATGTACCCACTAGGGCGAATCCGTATTAGGTGATTAATTATGGCAGAGGAAAACACTGCAGCACACCCCCAGGGAAAGAGCATGTACAAGTACATCGCTGAGG